>JBAZRU010000098.1:0-13138 GCA_041662805.1 Candidatus Hydrogenedentales bacterium
ACATCGGGTCACGCGTGATGATACGATGCGGCAGGCAGGCGATCACCGCGCCGAAGGTGCGGTGTCTTCCGTAGTGCGTCAGACAATCCGGTTCTTGCGCATGATCACAGCTGGGTTTCCAACACGGCATGCTCTCAGCGTCCTGAAAATGAGCAATTTGCACCGGCGCTCAAGTGCGCCGGTGCAAAAATGCGACTAACCCCGGGTTGCGGTGCGGGGTCGTCAGGACGACGCGCCGCTAAGCGCGATGTCCTTCTGCGTCGAAGTATTCTCTGCAACTTCAACAGTGCCGAAATTGCGCAGTGATTCCCATGTATTCCCGGCGAGAAGAGCGTAGGCGCCGGAAGGTAGACCTTCGATCCAGTAACTGCCGTCGCGCTGCGAATATGACATGTACTGCTGAACGGCATCGCCAGTGGCAGATTGGGCAATGACAATACTCCCCGCTATCGGTTGGCCGTCCGCCGCAATCGAACCCTTAATCGATCCAGAACCCAGCGCGAGATCTAGTCCCTCGACGTGCAGGGGTGAACCTTCCGCTCCGATGCGCATCGACTTGCGAGCGACAGCCGATGTTGCGCTGCTGGCCACGCGCATGCTGACTTCTACCTCATACACGTCATCGCGAAGTCCGTTGAAGTACGCAATACCGGCGCTATTTGTTTCGGCATCCCAGCGAAGACTTTCGCTGCGCGATATCAAGGTAGCCAGCACCTGCGCCTGCGGCGAGCCGTTGACGGTCACCGGTACCTCGACGGTGAGACCCTCAGGAATCGTTATTTCCACTTGAGTGCCCGTCTCCAGGGAAGGTGTCACGGTGACGCGCGCTGACGGATGGCCACCGGGATTTACCACGAGTGTTAGGTCCTCCAACGGAAGTCCCGTGAGCGTGAATTCGCCCTTTTCGTTTGTGCTTGCGGCGGCGACATCTTGAGCGAGCGGCTTGTTAGCCTGGTTGACCGGAAGGACAGTCGCGTGCGGAACCGGGTCGCCGCTTTCCAACACTACGATGCCCGACACCGAACCGCCCGGTCTCAGACGCACGGTCACGCCTTCCAACTTTCCTTTGGGTGCAATGACGAGGTCCATCAATTGCGTCTGGTAGCCCTTCGAGCGGACCTGGAGCACGGTGCTTCCCGACTCAGCGCGAGAGAGTTCAAATCGCCCGTCTGGATTGGAGAAGCTCTTGTAGCGTAGCCCGTCGTCACGAGCATCCTGTGCCGTCAGGCATACTTCGAAGTGTTCAATAGGCGTGCCGGTGTCGTTGTCAATCACGCGGCCCGAAAGAGCGCCGCATCGCTGCATTGCGACTGTTACGGTGTTCTTCCCCTCTTCCAGCGGCTCGAGATATACCGTTGTATATTCAGGATGGGTGACTTTGAGGAGATACTCCCCGCTCAATGGCCGGATGATTCGGACTTCCCCGTTTGCGTCCGTCGCGTACTGGCCGAAGGTGGGTGACTGAATGTTAACCTCGGCGCCTGCCAGAGGTCTTCCCCCTTCGCCGGTGACATGCACGACAATTACTACGTCAGAAGATTTTTCGAAGACAAGAACGACGCCGCGCTCGACATGACCATCACTTAGGTCAATACGCGATTCTGCCCCTCTGTACTGCCCGCGGTAGTCGTACGCCGGATACACGTTGAACACGCCCGACTGCATTCCGGATAAGACGAAGTGGCCGGATTGATCCGTCCATCCCTGGCTGGACGAAGAAGTAGAAAAGAATGGGTCTCCTTCAAGAAATGCCCACACGTCGATACGGGGAAGCGGGGTCCCGCTGGCGTTCACGACAGTGCCTTCTATCCCGGCCGTGCGTGGAATCGATGCGCGGAGCACTACACCTTCCGAATCGGCCTCGGTGACGCTGATCGGACCGGCGATCTCGCTGGAACCGTGCAACGAGTACGCCTTCAGCCAGATGGGCTCGGCATCACGTGGCAGCAAGATCTGAAACGCCCCGGCCTTTCCGTCGGTGGAGGCGATATTCGAGCGAATTCGCTCACCGCCTTCGGTCACGCTGTGGATATAAGCCGTGGTCGCACCACGGCCATCGCTTTCGAGAACACGGCCGCGGATCAGAAACCCTTTGGTCAATGTCAGGTCAATATCGTTTACTTCGCCACCCGGCGCCACCTGGATCCCCTGTTGGCCTTGACCATCAAGGTATCCCTCTGCACCCGCCGATACGGAATAACTTGCACTACCCAGCCCAAAGACGACGTAGGCGCCCGACTCGTCGGCCGGCGCGCTGGAGCGGGTCGGCTGACCTTCCGCGGATGCGGTTACGGTTGCTCCTGCAATACCGTTGCCGCTCTCGCTATCTCGCACACACCCGGTAAGTGTTCCGCCCGATTGAAGTCTCACCTCGACGCTATTCGCAGCCGCGCCATCGATAATTTCGACAGCAATTGGACCGGTGTAGGTGTATCCCGATTCCTTCAGCACAACACGATAACTGCCTGCGGCGAGATTGGGAGTAGTGAATTCGCCGTTCTCGTTGGATTCCATTTGTACCGGGGCGATCATGGCCTCGCCCTCAATTGCGAGCGCGATGTTTCCTGCTGGCTGCCCCGAATTGTCATGCACGACTCTGCCCGAAATCGTGCCGCCTTTCTGAACGACGAGTTGAATTGGGCGGCCATCCAGCATGTATTGCGCCGTCAATGTCGCCGCGTGTCCCTCGGCAACAACACAATACCGGAGTGCCATTCGTGGCAGGCAGTCGTGATGAATCCTGCCGCCCTCATCGGCTTCCATGCGCAACGTGGCAAAAACGCCCCACGGCACGTCCGTGATCCAGGGGGAACTGTGCGGATACACGACCGCACGAGGAACGGGGTTACCCGCGTTATCAACTACAACGCCGTCCAGAGGTTGGCCCGGGCTTAAATGAAGGATCGAATCCGAGTGCACGGATCGATTGCTGAGTTCCGTGTAATCACCCCACATTGTGTCATCCAGGTGCGCAACAATTCCGTACAATCCGAGCGGCAGTTTCTCGAAACGCGCCACGCCGTCATCGCCCACGGTGACGGTCTTGCGTTTTGGTTCATTAGGCGGATACGAGAACGGCGGCCAGTCAATCAGCTCCACCGAGACTTCCGCCGCCACCGCCGGTTTTCCAGCCGTCGAGACCACACTTACCGTGATGGAACCCGGTCCGGACATCTCCTGCGGCGGCGCGGTCTCTTCCGCCCGTCCTTGCTCAGTACTGACTGACGATAGTTGCCTCACCGCAGGCACGTCTGGAGCGTTCTGTTGCGCCGTGCCGTCTACGTGAGGTGTGCTGGACCCGAGATACGATAAGAAGCCGATGAACGCGACGGAGGTTATAAGCGACGCGAGAACCACGGGTTTCAGCAGCATTCCGGCGGCGAACAGCGGCGCCGAGCCGACTGCGCCAGCCTCCCAGGCCGCTCCGCCCGCCACGACCGCGAGGGTGATACGCTTTGCATAGGCTTGGTTGCGTTTAACGCCTTCGCGTTGTAGACCTAGCGTCTGAAACAACGTTGTGCTCACTGCCTCCCGTCCCCGCTGCAAGCGTTTGGCCACGGCGTCGCGCGTGATGTCGAGTTCGTCCGCAATCTCGCGGAGCCGTTTGCCGGCGTAGTAGTGCAACAAGAGGACTTCGCGGGTTTCCAACGGCAGTTTCATTACGTGACGGTGAAGCAATTGCAGCAGCTCGCTCCGTTCGAGATCGGGCGGCTGTGCTTCCAGGTTCTGCAGGAGTTCGTCCGAAACCGGTTCTTCGCGGTTTCTGCGCCGCGCCAACCGCAACCCAGTGTTGCGTGCGATGCTGGTCACCCAGGGTCCAAACTTCCCGGTATCGCGCAGGGTGTCAAGGGATTGATATGCCTTCAGAAATGCTTCCTGAGAAACGTCTTGCGCATCTGCATGGTTGCGCGTGTACGCGAGGGCTACCGCTTCTACAGCCGCCAAGTGCCGCAGGACCAGCCGCTCGAATGCGCCTTTGTCTCCTGCCAGGCTGCTGTGCACTAGGTGGGCATCGGATCGCCACGACAGTAATCCGCTCATCTTTCACTCCTCCTAATATTATAGAGTCAGAATGGGCGCAGGTGTGGACAATCTGGCGCGGCGCGGGGTAGAGGCTGGGATTACCGGCTGTATTCGTGAGGCGTCTGCACACAAAGAACGCGGCGAGTGCCGGAACACTCGCCGCGTATGACTTCAATCGAGAATTCGAGACTAGGCGTGACCCTTGATCTCGACCTTTGCGCCGGCCGCTTCGACCTTCGCCTTGACGTCTTTCGCTTCGTCCTCGGAAACATCTTCCTTGATGGGCTTCGGAGCGCCATCGACGAGATCCTTGGCTTCCTTGAGGCCAAGACCGGTGATCGCGCGGACCTCTTTGATGACCGCGATCTTGTTGCCGCCGATTTCCGCAAGGATGGCATCGAACGAGGTGGGGCCTTCATCGACTGCTGCTTCGGCAGCCGCCATCGGCATCATGCCGCCCATCATCATGGGGGCCGCGGCCGTCACGCCGAACTTCTCTTCGAGGGCCTTGATCAGCTCGCTCAATTCCAATACCGACAACTCGGCAATCTTTTCGATGATTTCTTCATTCTTCGTGGCCATGGATCGAAACTCCTAAACGGTTCGGGCACGAAGCCCGTGTTTTTACGCATTCGTTGCGATACGCGCCCCAACGGCGCCCACCGCCGGCGGCCCGCTACGCGGCAGCGCCTTCTTTCTGTCTCTTGACCTGATCGAGCACGTTGACCAGGTTACGCGGCAGCGCGCTGAGCACGCCGACGAAGTTGCGCAACGGCGCGGCAATCGTTCCAACGACTTGTCCGAGAAGGACGTCGCGCGAAGGAAGATTCGCCAAGGCTTCCAGTTGCGCCGCATTAAGGACTTTTCCGTCCAGGATGCCGCCAACCATGGAGACAAGCGGCACTTCCTTGTTGAACTCCTTGAGCACCTTTGGAGGCGCTGCCGGATCGTTCGAGAAGGTCCATGCCGTCGGACCATCCATGTACTTGGTCGCCGCCGACAGATTCAACTCGTCGAGAACGCGCGCGGCGAGCGTATTCTTGTAGACCTTCATCTGCACGTTCGAATCGCGCAATTTCTTGCGGAGCGTCGATACCTGGCCGGCCTTGATGCCGATGTACTTCGTCATCACCACGACCTGATTCGCCTCGATACGCGCCTTGAGTTCGGCTACTGCATCAATCTTTTCCTGCTTTGGCACTTACACTCACCTCCCTTCCAAAGCGTACTAAATAAAAAACCCGCACGGTCAAAAGACAGTGCGGGATAGGAATCTCCAAAATGGATCCGTACCGCGGTCTCGGCAGGCATGTTTAAGGCCCAAGGGCCGCCGGCTGTCTTCAACCAACGATGACACGGTTTCCCGTGCGGCTTGGGTATCGTAGCAAATGGGGAGATGTGCGGTCAAATTCTGCGGTGGACGAAGTGGACAGGGAGTGGACGGGGAGTGGAAGGGGGAGGCCGAATTTTCTGGGCTTGTCGCCCCGCACGTTCTCACGTTCACACGTTCTGACGTTCGCACCTTCGCACGTTCTCGCCTTTCCAGCTTCACCGAACGTTTGCGCGATTTTTCGAGCTATGCTATGCTTCTTGGGTTCGTGTATCGCCGATTTTTTCAGGGAACCAAGCTGCCGAGTGGGGCTTGGGTGTTTTCATTCCAATGGGCGGGCAAGGTAGCCCTAAAACAGCAATACAGGGGTCGAATCTACGATGACAAGGTTGCGAGCGACTGTTTCTGTTGGTCTGTTGGCATTCGGGCTCGTGTTCGCGGGCGAAGCGCAACGGGCGACTACCGTGGATCAGGTAGTGGCGACTGTCGACAAGGAAGCGATTCTACTTAGCGATATCATGGCGGAGATCGGTCCGCAACTGAACGAAGTCCGCCGCAGCGCAACAAGCGACGAGGAATTCGATGCCGCGCTCCAGAAGCAGATCAAAGCGACGCTCGAACAGGCCGTAGAAAACAAGGTTCTGTTGCGCGAAGCGCAGAATATCGGCCTGAAAGTCGAGGACGACATTGTCGAAAAGCGGCTCGACGAGTACAAGAAGCTCTATCCTACGAACGAAGAATTCATGAAGGAATTGCAGGCGACCGGGGAGACGCTCAGCGACTTGCGGACCCGGCTTCGCAAGCAGATGCTGGCGCGCACGATGGCGGTGCGCAAGATGAAGGAGTTTGACGGGGCCGTCACGGTCGAGGAGACGGAGGTCGCGCAGTACTATCAGGACCACCTGGACGAATTCAAACACCCCGAGCGGGTGCGGGCATACCAGGTTTTCCTGCCGGCCGGGCCCGAGCCGGAAGCCCGCGCAAAGGTTAAGGCGCATCTGGAAGAGCTTCGGAGCGAGATCGATGCCGGGTCCGACTTCGAAGAACTCGCGAGGCAGTACTCGAAAGCGCCGGGCGCGGAGGACGGCGGAGTAATTGGCTGGGTTGAACGGGGGGACCTGGTGCATCAATTGCAAGATGCGGTATTCGCCCTGAAACCGGGCCAATTGGGCGACATTGTCGAGACGGACGGCGGGTTTCACTTGCTGATGATCGACAAGCGCGAAGAAGCGGGCACTGCGCCCTTGGCGGAAGTTCGGAAAGACATCGAACCCAAACTGAGAGCCGAGGCGGCGAACGTGCATTACAAGAAATGGATTGAGGATCTGAAACGCCGGAGCAGCGTCCAGGTGTTTATTTGATCCTCATGTGACGCGCGTATGCTGGGTCGTACCCTCAAGATGGCTTTCTGGGTGATGTATGACCATGTCGGGAAGCTGATGGTCGCGAATCTCTTGTGGGCGTTGGCCATCTTGGTTCCGGGCGGCGTCGCTGCAAGTTGCATGCTTTCGGGGAATCCGTCCATTCAGGTGTTTGTGGGGGCGCCCCTTGCGCTGTTCGTCGCCGTGGTGATTTTCCCGGTGATGTCGGTTGGTATTGCCCACATGGCTAAGCAGCTCATCGAGCGTAAGGATGGGGCGCTGGGCGATATGTTTGAAGGCATCCGCCTCTATTGGCGGCGCGCCATCGGTGTTGGGGGTATTCTCGCATTCGTGCTGATGTGTCTGACGACAAGCGTGTGGTTTTACGCAGCCAAGTTGAATGATATCGCGCCTATCGCCGGCTATGCTATTAGTGCGATTGCGTTGTGGGCGACCGTTCTTGCCGTGCTCGCAGGCCTGTATGCATATCCGGCGTTGGTGCAGAAACGGGAAGGGGTCGTGGCAACCCTCAAATTGTCGACGCTCCTCGTGCTTGCCAACCCTTTTCTTTCTATAGGGTTAGCGATACAGGTGGGAGCGTTTGGGCTGATCGCGTTGCTGTTGCCGCCAGCCTTGTTGTTTCTCTATGGGGCGGTTGTGATGGTCGTGATGTCGTCCGCGTACGAACTACTGGCTCGAAAGTACGCAGCGCTTGAAGGCAGCGGCGACCCTTCGAAAGCGGTGCGTCCGGTAGTGGATGACGCGGAAGACGACTACCTCAACCGAGGAATCAGAGATGCGCTATTCCCTTGGAAGGGATAGAAATAAAGTGAGACAAGAACCGGAAGTGAGCCGCAGTTGGGCGACCCTTGCCGGACATCAATGGAAGGAGAATGACTACCGATGACTAGGATAACCGGAATCGTTGGGCGCGAGATCTTGGATTCGCGCGGCAACCCCACAGTGGAAGTCGATGTGTATCTGTCCAGCGGCGTGATGGGCCGCGCGGCAGTTCCGTCCGGAGCGTCGACGGGCGAGAACGAAGCCATAGAGCTTCGCGACAAGAATGCCAAGCGCTACCTGGGCAAGGGCGTGTTGAAGGCCGTTGGCAACGTCAACGAGACCATCTCCCAGGAACTGATGGGCATGGACGCGTTGAATCAGCGGGAAATCGACAAGACCCTTTGCACGCTGGACGGCACGTCGAATAAGGGCAAGCTTGGCGCGAATGCCATTCTCGGCGTATCGCTTGCCGTCGCCAAGGCGGCTGCGGTTGCGTTGGAGGTTCCGCTGTATCGGTATGTCGGCGGCGCGAACGCGCACGTCCTGCCGGTTCCGATGATGAACATCCTGAATGGCGGCGCGCATGCCGACAACAACGTCGACATCCAGGAATTCATGGTCATGCCGGTCGGAGCAAAGTCGTTCAAAGAAGCCCTGCGGATGGGCACGGAAGTGTTCCATGCGCTGAAGGCTGTCTTGAAGGGCCAGGGGCTTAACACGTCCGTGGGCGATGAAGGCGGCTTCGCGCCGAACCTGAAGTCGAACACGGAAGCCATCGAAGTCATCCTGAAGGCGATCAAGAACGCGGGATACAAAGCAGGCAAAGACATCTTCTTGGCGTTGGACTGCGCGGCGAGCGAGTTCTACAAGGGCAAGAAGTATGTCCTGAGCGCGGAGAAGAAGCCGGAACGCACGTCGGCGGAAATGGCCGATTTCCTGGCTGGTCTTGCGGCGGCCTATCCCATCATCTCCATTGAAGATGGTATGTCCGAAGGCGACTGGGCCGGCTGGAAAGATCTGACGAACAAGATCGGCACAAAGACGCAGTTAGTCGGCGACGACCTGTTTGTAACCAACACCGAATATCTCGCACGCGGAATCCGCGAGGGCATCGCCAATTCGATCCTCGTTAAGGTCAATCAAATCGGCACGTTAACGGAAACGCTTGAAGCGGTCGAGATGGCCCAGCGGGCCGGGTACACGGCGGTTATCTCCCATCGCAGCGGCGAGACCGAAGATTCGACGATTGCGGACTTGGTGGTGGCGACGAACGCCGGCCAGATCAAGACGGGTTCGGCATCGCGCAGCGACCGTATCGCGAAGTACAACCAGCTCATTCGTATCGAGGAAGAGCTGGGCGGCCAAGCGGAATTCTTGGGTATGCAAGCGTTTTACAATATAATGAAGCCCAAGGCAGGGGCGAAGTAAGCAGCCCCGCGAAATGGTGGCTTGAAGGATGATGAGTAAAGGGTACGTAATCGCGCTGCTCGTCACGATCGGATTGACGGCTGCATACGTATGGCACCGCGACTTGCGCGGCAAGTACGAATACTATCTCGAGAATGAGGAGTATGTGCAGACAGTCCAGGCCCAGCTCGAATCGCTGAAGCAGGAAGAGAAACGCCTGCAGGAGCGCGTCGACGGGCTCGGCAACGATCCGGTCGAGGTCGAGGCGGATCTCCGCCGCGACAAAAAGCTTGTCCGCCCGGGGGAGAAGATCTTCCGAGTGGAATTGCCGCCGGACGGCAGCGCACAACAGGGAGTCGTTACCGAACCCTGACACACGAGATCATTCTTAATAGCCAAGAAGAGGCCATAAAGCTTCTTGGGCGAAACGGAGAACTCCGTAAGCGCATCCAGCAGGAGGCCCCTGTCAGGATCGTCGATCGCGGCGCGAAAGTTGTCGTGATGGGCGAGGATCCTGATGCGACGATGGTCGAGTCCATGTTGAGCGAAATGCTCGTAGCCGTCCGGCGCGGGCACACGCCAACCGTGGCCGATGTGAGTTATGCATTGAACGAAGCACGAAGCAACCGGGGCGCACCCTTGGGCGATCTGCTCGGAGGGGCGCCCCGTCCGTTATTGCGGACCGAGATCGCGATCAAGCCGCGCACGCACGGCCAGGTGAAATATCT
The DNA here is from genome assembly GCA_041662805.1 of Candidatus Hydrogenedentales bacterium. GTDB lineage: Bacteria > Hydrogenedentota > Hydrogenedentia > Hydrogenedentales > SLHB01 > JAIBAQ01. Next base: position 9,633 of record JBAZRU010000098.1, read on the forward strand.
CGAAGCCATCCGCAACCATGGCGTCCCGCTGGCGATTGGCCCGGCGGGGACAGGGAAGACGTATCTTGCGATGGCGGCGGCGATCAGCGCGCTGCTAAACAAGGAAGTCAACCGCCTGATTCTGACGCGGCCCGCCGTGGAAGCAGGCGAGAGCCTCGGATTTCTGCCGGGCGACCTGCAACAGAAGGTCAATCCCTATCTGCGTCCGTTGTACGACGCGTTATATTCGATGGTCGATGTCGAGCGCGCGCGCCGCTTGATCGAGCGCGAGGCGATCGAAGTCGCGCCGCTGGCGTTTATGCGAGGGCGCACGCTCGACCACGCCTTCGCCATACTCGACGAAGCGCAGAACACGACATCGGAGCAAATGAAGATGTTCCTCACGCGGTTGGGCGAAGGCTCGCGCGCCGTCGTTACGGGGGATGTCACCCAGGTCGACTTGCCCAAGGGCACGACGTCGGGGCTGGTCGAAGCAAATCGTATTCTGAAGCATACGCCCGGCATCGCCATCGTCCGGCTGGACCGCGCCGATGTCGTGCGGCACCCGCTGGTGCAGGGGATCGTCGATGCCTATGAGGCCGCGAGCGCGCAGGCCGAATTGGATGCGCAACGTCACCAAAGCGCTCGGGAACGCGGTGCGACATCATGAACTTCCCGAAGTTCATGCGACGGAGGCAACGGCTCAGTGGCGGCTCGTACCGCGCTCAGTCGGCGCAGGCGTTAACGTATCGCGAACGCCAATTGAAGCTGGGCGCTCTGGCATTGGCATTTGTCGTGTTGCTCTTGGGCGTGACGAAGCGCCTGAACACCGCTTCCGATATCACGGACATCGACACCACGGGGGCGGTGGCGGAACTCACCATCATCGCGGAAATCGGATTTCAGAGCGAAGATATCGCGAGTACGCGGGAAGCCAAAGAAGCGGCGGCGGGCAAAGTCCCCGACGTATTCCGGGTGAACGAAGAAGCGGTCAAGGCGCAGTTGGCGCGCTTCGACGCGATGGTGGGCGAACTAAAAGCGCAGCGCGAGGGCCTTGAAGAGGCGATTCGCGAGGCCCTGCGTCCGGGCGTGCGCGAGCAGGCCCTTTCAGCAACGGTATCGCGCGCGGTGAAAGCCTATGCCGAGACCCTAATTGGCTCCTCCCAAGCCTTGGGCGCGGTGGGCGATGCGAATCTGCTCACGACTTGGCTGATGCCGAAGCCCGAATGGGTGAGCGATGCGGCCAACGGAAAGGGAGCGGAAAAGGGGGAGCGTCCCACTCCGCTTGAGTTTGCGAACCTCGAACAGTTGACGCGCATCGGGAAGAGCGGACTCGAATATGTATTGAACTACGGAGTCCTCAAGCCGGGCGAAACGGGAAGCGGGTTTTCGTCCAAGGCGGCGGACCGGCACATTCTCGTGTTGCGCGAGCGGCCCGTGGCCGGGCAAATAGACGAAGAGGAAATCCTGCTATCCCAAGCGCTTACCTTTGAAGAAGCGCGATCGGTCTTGAAGGAACGCATTGCCAAGGCGGACGAGGGTCTTCGAGCCGTGGCCGGGGACACGGAAGCGGATCGGGTGACGCTGCAGGATGCCGCCGAAGAACTTGCGCAGCTTTGCTTCGCCGATACGCTGCGGTTCGACGACGAAGAGACGCGCGTGCGCCGTGAGACCGCGCGCATTTCTGTCGAACCGGTAACCAAGGAATTTGTGCCCGGTGAGGAGATCGTGCGGCGAGGGATCAAGTGGACGCCGCAGTCCCGGTTGGATGTCCGCACGTACATGGCCGAAAAGTCGCGGTTCGACAAGCAGACCGCGAACGTTCTCGGGACGATTCTGGGCCACATGATTCTCGTCGGCATCATTCTGGCCGGGCTTGAGCGGGCGCTGCCTATTCTGGCTCCGAAACGGCAGATGCCGTTGCGCGATTTCATGCTGGTGCTGCTAATGTTGTGTTCGACGATTCTCATTGGACGCGTCATTTCGTATTTCGACGACAGCGGTTTTCTGGTGCCGGCCGCGGCGGCGGCTATTCTGCTCGCGATTCTGACAAACGCCCGACTCGCGGGGCTTGTCAGCTTGCTCATCGCGATGCTGTCGTCGATTCAGTTCGACAACAGTTGGCGGGCGATGCTCATCCTGTGCACCATGTCGTTCACCGGCATCTTGAGCATCACGGTCGTGCGCCGCAGAAGCGACATGGGCAGCGCAGCCGTGAAGGCGACGCTTGCGGGCGTGCTTGCCATGGTTGGCCTCGCCCTCGCGCAAGACTCGCTCTTCAGCGAGGCCACGTTCCGCGGGCTTGTCGCTATTGCCTTGAATGGACTGATTTGTCTGTTCATCGTCCCCGGACTCTTGTCGCCCTTGGAGCGCCTCTTCGGAATCACCACCGACATTCAGTTGCTGGAATACTCCGACCTCAACAACCACATCCTCAGCCGCTTGGCCATGGAAGTGCCGGCCACCTATGCGCACTCCCTCATGCTTGGACAATTGGCCGAAGCCGCGGCCGATATTGTCGGCGCGAATGGGCTGCTTGCCCGCGTGTGCGCCTATTATCACGATATCGGCAAGCTGCGCCGGCCCGAGTATTTTGTGGAAAACCAGACCGGCGCGAACGTGCACGACGGCCTTTCCCCGCGGCTCAGCGCGCGTGCGATTGCGTCGCACGTTTCGGAAGGCGCCGAAATGGCGCGCAGCCTGCGACTGCCGAAGCCGCTCATCGACGCCATCTACGAACACCACGGGACGTGCCTCATCAGCTTCTTTTATCAGGAAGCCGTGGCGCAGCAAAAGCACGGGGGTGTTATTGAGGCGGACTTCCGGTATCCTGGACCCCGGCCACGCAGCCGCGAGACGGCTATCCTGATGATTTGCGATGCGGTCGAGTCTGCCGTCCGAACCTTGAAAAGTCCGAATGAAGAACGTGTGCGCGAATTGATCGACCGGATCATTTCTAATCGCGCGTCCGACCGCCAGTTCGACGAATCCGACCTGACTTTGAAAGACTTGGATACGATAGCCGAGGTATTGACGCGACGGATTATGACTTCTCAGCATCGCCGGATAACGTATCCGGACCAAACGCCGAAACCAGAGGCGTCAAACGTGATCGCGCTCTCAGGGGGGCAGGACAAGTAATGTTGACCTTAGCGGTCCGAAACACGACACCATACCCCAACACGTATGCCAAAGAGGACTTGCGAACGCTTGCCCGGCGAGTATGTGCGGGGGAGCGCATTACCGAGAACGTCGAGATCAGTCTGTGGCTGTGCAATGACGATCAGATGCGTGAGTTGAACCAGCGATATCGCAGCGAAGACGCGCCTACGGATGTTTTGTCGTTTGCCCAAGAGGCTCCCGCGGTGTCCATGGGCGAGGACACCCCGCGCCTCCTGGGCGACATTGCGATTTCGTTGGACACGGTATTGGGCCGCTGCACCGATCCCAAAGCTATTCGCAGCGAAGTCCGGCTGCTGTTCTGCCACGGATTGCTCCATCTGCTCGGTTACGATCACCCAACCGAG
>JBAZRU010000098.1:13148-14470 GCA_041662805.1 Candidatus Hydrogenedentales bacterium
GGCGCGAAGAGATGGCCGCGAAGCAAGCGGAATATCTTCGTCTTCCCGAGAAAGACGTGTGGATATACGGGCACGGCCATGATGCCGCTCTGCCGCGAAAACGAGGAACGAAGAATCTTGGACGACGCTAAGCGGCCGCCGCGCCGGAATTGGCCCCGGAGCGCCCTGTTTGTGCTATTCGGCGCGGCTTCACTTGCAGTTGCGGGGCAACTCTATGCCAGCGGAATGCCCGCGCTTGACGCATCGGCCGGAGGCGTGACGTCAGCCGCTCCCGTGCAGTCCTGGGTCGAGATCTTCCCGCCCTCCATCCTGCTGGCGGTGGTCGCGCTACTATGTTGCTCGGCGTTCTTTTCCGGCTCGGAGACGGCCTTCTTCGCCATCCACAAGCTACGTCTTCGAAGCATGCGGGATGAGGGGAGCGTGGGCGGCGCCTTGGTCGCGAAGACGATGGATCATCCCGGGCGGTTGCTGACGACCATCCTAGTCGGGAACACGATCGTAAACGTGCTGATCAGCATATTTCTGGGCTCCCACGTTCAGGATCTTCTCCACCACTATTTCCCCACGTTGCCCGAGGCAGGCGCGTATCTTTTGGCTGTGCTCCTCTGTACTTCCACGCTTGTGTTCTTCGGCGAGATTTCACCCAAGGTGTTCGCCGTCCGGGCAAGCGAGCGCATTGCGCGCGTCACCGTATTCCCTTTGTTGGCGGCGGATCGCGTGCTGGCCCCCATTCGTGACGGACTGCTATGGATAACGGAAGGGCTTTTCCGCTTGACGCGGTTTCGCCAATTGCATGCAGCCCCCTTTATTACCGATGAAGAGTTGCGGTCCGCGTTGACCGATGGCGAGGCCCAGGGCGTTATTGAAGACGACGAGCGCCAGATGATCGAAGGTATCCTCGAGTTCAGCGACGTGCAATTGCGCGAAATATTGGTGCCGCGCCCCGACGTAATTGCCTTGTCGGAAGACGCCTCCGTCGCCGAGGCACTCGATGCCGTGCGCACGCACGAATACTCGCGAATGCCGGTCTATCGAGACAGTCTCGACTGCGTAGTCGGAGTGCTTCTCGCCAAGGATCTCATCCCGTGCATTGCGCGGGGCGAGCTGCAGCGTACGATCAAGGGGCTGATCAAGCCAGTGCACTTTGTGCCCGCCATGATGACGGTGCAGCAATTCGTCGCCGACGCGCAACGCCACCGGGCCCACTTGGCGGTTGTTGTGGACGAGTACGGCGGCACCGCGGGAATCGTCACGCTCGAGGACGCCGTCGAGCAAGTCGTCGGTGAAATCATGGACGAAGACGAACAGGAAGAGTTGGGATA
>JBAZRU010000099.1:0-7589 GCA_041662805.1 Candidatus Hydrogenedentales bacterium
AATACCGCGAGGGCGGGCCCATTGCCAAGTACAAGGAGGACATCCAGTCGCTGCGCGACGTGGTGAACGTCGAGCAGATACCCCCTGTCGATGTCTCGAATCCCGCGGCGGGTCTCGCATTCAAGTGCTACGAAGGTCTGTGGACCAGCCTTCCCGACTTCTCGACGCTCCAGCCCGTCGAGCAGGGGATCACTCCCGAGATCAATCTGAACGCAACGGCGCGCAAGGAGCAATTCGCGCTGGTATTCGAGGGCTATGCCCAGGCACCCGCGGATGGCATGTACGTGTTCTACTGCAAATCCAACGACGGCAGCAGACTCTCCGTCGGCGGCAAAGTACTGATCGACAATGACGGGCAACACGGCGAGATCAGCAAGCCGGGAGCGATTGTGCTGAAAGCTGGTTTCTATCCGATTCGCGTCGAGTATTTCGAGAGCGGCGGATCGGAAACGCTCGAAGTTCTTGTCGAAGGACCCGGCATCGAACGGCAGCCGGTTCCGGCAACTTCATTGTTCCACGCCGGCGGTTGATGCCAGAATAGTGTCCGAGTAACGGCTCCATTCGCGGAGCGCATACGGCTGCGTGTGCGCTCCGCTCACGATGAGAATAAACGGGGAGGTTTTATCGTGAATAGCAGGCATTTCAGAGCGGACGGAGAGTCCCAATCGATTGGGTTGGCGGCAGCGGTTCTGTTGGGGTTGGCGCTTCTGCTTCTGGCATGCGCGCCGTGCTTCGCCCAAGCGGCGAGCGGTTCACCCGTGGATGCGCGCGAAGGTACCATCACGCTCCCGACGTACCCGTGGTACGACGACGTGAATCCGGTCTTCAACGAATTGGAGTCCGTCATTTACTACCCGTACACGCGCCAGGATCTCCTCAGCCCGGAGAAATCCGACCGCACCTACAAGACCCTCGTTCTCGAAAACGAGTACTTGCGCGTGACCTGTATTCCTGAGTTGGGTGGGCGCATGCACTCCGTGTTCGACAAAACGACCAACGAAGAGATGTACCATAAGAACGACGAGATCAAGCCTGCCCTCATTGCCATGCGCGGCGCATGGATCAGCGGCGGAATCGAGTGGAACGCCGGCCCCCAAGGCCACACCGTGACAATCGTTTCTCCCGTCGATGTGAAAATGGAGAAGAATCCGGACGGTTCCGCGTCGTTTCTCGTCGCCAATACGGAAATGATCTTCCGCACGCGTTGGACCGTGCGGCTAACGCTGCATCCCGGCAAAGCGTTCCTCGATGAAGAAATTGCCATCGCCAACCAAACAGATGGCGTCCAGCCCTACTACTTCTGGAACTGCACGGCCTTCCCGAATCTCCCGGGAACGCGGTTCATCTACCCCATGTCTCTCGGCACGGACCACGGAGGCACGAACTTCTTCAAGTGGCCCATGCACGAAGGCAAAGACATCACATGGCTCAAGAACTACCCGACCATGTCGTCCGTCTTCGGGTACGACTGCCAGTTCGATTTCTTCGGAGCCTACGACGTTGACCGAGACCGCGGGATCGTATCCTTCGCCAATCACGACAATGTGCGGGGAAAGAAGGCATGGACATGGGGTAAGGACGACTTTGGCGTTGTTAGCCAAATGTCTTTGTCCGACGCCGGCCCCGTGAATGCACAGTACATCGAGGTTCAGAGCGGCCCGTTGCTTACCCAAGCAGACTACGGAATGCTCAGACCGCGCGATTCCGTAGCGTGGCGCGAGTTCTGGTACCCCGCACACAGTCTGGGCGACGGGTTTGAGTACGCTACAAGGGATGCGGTCGTAAACGTGAAACGCGACGGCGGCAACCTGAATGTCCTCATCCTTGCCACGGGCGAGTTTCCCGGGGCGCGCTGCGTCCTCTCCAAAGACGGCAAAAAGCTCGTGGAACAGAATCTGGACTTGACCCCCGCGAAACCAGTTCCGCTCGCCCTTCCTTCGGCCCCCGAAGGCCCTATCGCGATCGACGTGCGCGATGCTTCGGGCGCGCCGCTGCTGGCCTATACGACGCCCTTGGACATTCCAAAGGTGGAACAGCCGGACCTCACCAAGAAGCCCGCGCGAGCCGACGGATTGCCCACCGCGGACGAGTTGTATCACGAGGCATATTTGCTCGACAGCCAATCTAGCGCGATTGGCGCACGCGCGGGCTATGAGAAGGTGCTGGCCGTCGATCCGAAACACATCCCCGCGCTGACGGGTCTCGCCACGCTCGACCTCGAAGAAGGCCGCTTTGCGCAAGCCGCGGAACACGCCAAGCAAGCCCTTGCGCGTGACCGCAACGATGGCTGGTCTTGGTATCTTTTGGGAGTTGCCAATCTGCGCCTCGGCAACTACGACGAAGTGCTCCGGTGCACGACCAAAGCGCAGACGTTCAAACAGACTCAGGCCGTAGGCTATAACCTCGCAGGGCGGGCCTACACGCGCATGAAGCGATACGGCGATGCAGAGACAGCCTTCAGGCGCGCCGCGTCGCTTGCTCCTGGCGATGCGCGAAACCGAGCGGAATTGCTCGCCATCCAAGTGCTCTACACCAATCCAAGCGCGACAGCAGATGCCGCTACCGTAGCAACACAGGATCCGGTTACCTACGTCTTTCGCGTCATCGCAGCATCCGGCGATGCTGACAAGTTGAAGGAAGCGGCCAAGGATCTGATAGCGAGCGCGGGCGAGATCGAGTTCAATGCGCTTGAGATCGCGACGTTCTTCTCCGAATTGGGCGCTTACGACGCGGCGGCAAATTGGCTGACAGCGTACGCGGCCGAAGCCGCGACATCGGAGAAATCGAAGCCAACGGCGCTGGTCGACTATGCGATTGCCTACTATTCAAGCCTGTCGGGCGACGCTTCTGGCGCCAAGACGCGATTGGGCCAAGCCTCCAAGGCCTCCACGGATTACGTCCACCCGCATGGTATTGAAGCCGCTGCAATCTTCGACTCTGCAGTGAAGGCAAATCCCGGAGACGCGAACGCCGAGTTGCTTCTTGGATATGCCTTGGCTGGCCTGCTTCGCATGGACGAGGCGTTGCCGCACTGGAAGAAAGCCACGGAGCTCAAGCCCAGCCTGAGCACGGCGTGGCGCTTGCTCGGACTGCACGCGTGGAAGAAGACGAAGGATCTGCCCGAGGCCGAACGTTGCTACAAGAAGGCCATCGAAGCACGTCCCGGAGATCAGATTCTCTACCGCGATCTCTGCAAGATCCTGCAAGAGCAGAACCGGCGCAAGGAAGGAATCACGCTGGCCGAGTCGGCCCCCAAAGACCCCACGCCGCGGTATGACTTGGCGTTGTGGCTGGCCGGCGCGTACCTGGGCGAAAGCCGCTACGACGACTGCATCAACATGCTTGCGAATGCGCACTTCTCGAACTGGGAAGGCAGCAGCGAACCTCGCGACATCTACTTGTCCGCCCTCACCGCGCGAGGCAAGTCGCGCTTCGACAAGGCCCAGTATGCCGAGGCGCTTGCGGACTTCGAATTGGCGCTGACCTTCCCGCCCAATCTCGGCGTTGGCGCTCGCTACGCCCTCACGGACGCGGAAACGCGTTATTGGATTGGCAGAACCTATCTGGCGATGGGCAAGCGCGACGAAGCGAAAGCGGCTTGGGAAACGGGCGCGAAGCAGTACTCGTCGAAGGACAAGGAACTCGTATTCATCCCATTGACGGCCACGCAAAGCGAGTATGTGGCCAAGTGCGCCACGGCGCTGGAAGTGTTGGCGACGGGGAAGTAGCCTAATCCCGTTCTCGAAGTGAGGTCTGCCTCGGACCGGTGTCGACAAGCCGCCGGTCCGAGGTTTTCTGGTCTATTGCCCGCATGAAGATTGCCGCTTCTGCCGATCCACTCGCGGCGAACGGCGAGAGACAGCGGAAAACAGGGACACTGTTTTCCGCGCCTTCGAATAAGGGACAATCGGGACGACGCGCAACTCTACATCGGATACCCACCGCATTCCTGCACGGTCTTATACAATGCCACCAAGTTTTCCGCCGGAACCGCAGCCTGGACGTTGTGCACCGTGTTGAACACGAATCCACCCCCGCGCCCAAACACGCGAATCCGCTCGCGTACTTCATGCTCGATGTCACGAACCGACCCGAAGGGCAGCGTATTCTGCGTGTCCACGCCGCCGCCCCAAAATACGAGCCGGTCTCCGTATTGCTCCTTCAACGCCGCCGCACCCATCTCGTGCGCGGAACACTGGACGGGATTGAGGATATCGAACCCTGCGTCGATGAAGTCGTCCAGGAAGGCGCGCACGGACCCGCAGGAATGTATGAACGTCTTCCACGCCGTGTGCTTGTGCACCCAATCATTCACGGCCTTGTGGAAGGGTCTAAAGAGATCGCGATACGCATCTACGGAAATAAACGGACCGCGTTGCGTGCCGAAATCGGTGCCCGACACGAACACCGCCGCGACTTTGTCCCCCACGACTCCGTGTATCTTCTCCCAATTGGCTAGCGCTATCTCGCATTGACGCTCGAAGATCTGGTAGACATGGTCCCGGCGCATCATCGTGCTCATGTACCATTCCGCCACGTCGCGAATCCCTTTGGGACGCTTGAGCCAGGGCGCAGGCACAAGCGCGATGTCGCCGAATGCCGCGCCGCCGAAGTTGGCGAGTATCGCGCGGCCCGTCTGGTGAAGCCGCTCGCATTCCGTGCGATAGCGCTCCAAGTCCGCATCTGAAACCGGCCCAAACTCTTCAAGGTTCTCTTCGACGCGCAGCGTTGCGTCATCGATGGGTTCTTGCCGCACGATGGTGTCGAAGTAGAATCCGCCCTCCGGCATCCTCCCGCTGGGCGGCGCGGACTTGTCGCCCTCGGGATACATCAGGATATCGCCGTTCGCTTCCGGCTCGGTGTTGAATGCCTCCGGGACGAGCACGGGAGTGCCGTCGCTCAAGTGCCACGGCTTCCAGTTCTTGTTCTCGAAGCCAAACAACGTGCGCGCGCCGCCCAGGCCGACAACGTCCACGCCCAACGCATCCATCAGATCGGGCGCAATCTCACCCAGCATCTGATACGGCTCCGTCACCTTGACCGGCGTGCCCGGCGCATCGAGACCCAACGCCTGCCGCAGTAAATACACGGAACGCACGTGCATGCCCGTCACGGCACTCGCACCCAGGTCCAGCGGCAACCGGTCGGGTTCGCAATGCTTCAGGGCTGCAATGACGCGCTCTCTGGACGTCATGATGTCTTTCCTCCAAGCCAACGCCGTTCGATTTCTTCCAAGGTCTTGCCTTTGGTTTCCGGCACAATCAAGGCTACAAACACGAATGCTACAACGCATAGGACCGCATACAGAAAGAACGACTTCCCTGCAAAACGTTCGAGCATCCATGGGAACGATTGCGATACCAGGAAGCACGCTACCCACAAACACACCGTGGCAATCGACATCGCCGTGCCGCGGATGCGTGTCGGGAAGATCTCGGCCATGACCACCCACACAACCGGCCCCATGGCCAAGGCAAATGAAGCCACGTAGGTCAACACGAACAACAGCACCCAAGGCCCTTGGAGTCTACCCATAACAAATGCCCCGCCCAAAAGAAAGAGCGAAATCCCCATACATGCGGAGGCCGCCAAGAGCAACGGCTTTCGACCAATCCGGTCCACCACAAGAACGGCGACAACGGTGAATACGAGATTGACGATGCCCACAATCACGGTTTGCGAAATCGCGTGCGCCGCGTCGAGCCCCGCCGACTTGAAGATCTCCGGCGCAAAGTAGAGCACGACGTTGATGCCCGTGACTTGCTGGAGGATTGCCAGTGTCACTCCGATGACGAGGGCAACGCGCATGCCCGGTTTCAATAGCAGGCCCAAGGATTGTCCTTCGTGCTTGATGGCCTCTTCAATCTCCGCCATTTCCCGCTGCGCATGTTCCGCGCCGCCGATAGACGTCAGTATCCGTAACGCCTGGTCGCGGCGGCCTTGCTTGAGCAGCCAGCGCGGACTCTCTGGCACAGGGAAAAGCAAAACGAAGAAGATGACCGCCGGCAGAGTCTCCGAACCGAACATCCAGCGCCAACCATAGGTGACGTTCCACGTTTCGCCCCCGATGGAATCGCCGGCTTGTGCGATGTACGCGTTCACAAAGTAGACGAGCAGCATGCCGAAAACGATGGCGAATTGATTCAAAGAGACCAGACGCCCCCGCATCCGCGCTGGAGCAATCTCCGAGATGTACAACGGCGACAACATCGATGCCGCGCCAACGCCGATTCCACCAACGATACGGGCAATGCTGAATTCCGTTAAGTCTCGCGGCAATGCGGAGCCAATCGCCGACACGGTGAACAACACGGCCGACAGCAACAACATCCGCTTTCGGCCGATGCGGTCGCTCGCGACGCCCGCGAAACTCGCTCCGATGATGCAGCCAACCAACGCACTGGATGCCGCCCACCCTTCCAGGTGCGCGTCAAGCGCGAACCGCGTCTTGAGAAACCCGATGGCCCCCGAGATTACGGCCGTGTCATATCCAAATAGCAGTCCCCCGAGTGTTGCGACGAATGTCGCGAATACGACGTACCGCGTTCCCCCTCGGTTGCTCACGCTTCAACCCTCCCCGCGATTCTGCCTGCGTTCCCGCGACGGTCTCCACTCTTAAAGCTGCCATTCTAAGCCTTTTGTCGCGCTTCATGATCCTTTGGCCGCCGCTTCGGCCCCATACTTCTCCCACATGTGTCTTGCGACCGCAACAGGGTCCCCCTCGGGACGTTCGCTGTACGCTTCCGTCTGATGCGTCCACGCCTCTTCCCATTGCTGGAACTCGCGCTCAATGGCCTCCGCATCCAGCGCTTGTCCCGTCTCCAACGACTGTTGCAACACGTCCAAATACTTCTTCCAGCGAGGCATGTAGAAACCGCGAATGAGTCCTCCCCACTGCTTTGCCGCATAGTCGTGAAGCACGCTATCCGCGCCACCCCACAACGTTATCTGGTTGCGCGCATTCCATTCGTAGTGCCGTTGGCTTGTCTCGTCGGATCCCCATGCCTTGGCATCGTGAATCCATTTGCCCAACAGAAACTCTCGCCGCGTCGACAACAAGGTGTCCGCGTCGCTCATCAGGTCAAGCAGCCGTTGGCTCGCGGAAGCCAGCCGCTCTTTGTCCTTCGCGGCGTACGCAGACGCGATCTCTCGTATGCGCGCGGGCACAAGGCCAATCAGCACTTCCCGGCCCACATGAACAACGTCGTACCGATACGTATCAAGAGCACCCAAGTCGTCTCCACACTCCAGAAGTAGATGCCAAGCCTTCGCAAGATCCGCTGCATTGAATTCGCGCTGAGCAGCCGCCTCATCGGAAGCGGGTAACACAGGCCGTTCGCAAATGGCGGAGGAGTTCCGGTCCGGCTTGCTGTATGCCGTCTCCAGGAGCAATCCCCACGCGTCCGACGCCTTGGCATTGACTTGACCGTATCGTCGCTCCGCATAGCCTCGTATCCACGGTTTCGTGTCGATCGGTCCCGGCTGCCAGAACAGGCAATTCATGAGATCGTAGACGACAGGGTTGTATCCAAGCCCTTCCATGATGCATCCCATCCCCTTGAGATTACCCCGGTCTGTGCTGGTCATGG
>JBAZRU010000099.1:7599-14467 GCA_041662805.1 Candidatus Hydrogenedentales bacterium
TTGCCCGCGATTTGCGGCAAGCCGCCGTGTAGGCTGACCTGATCGCCAAAGTCCTGAATGATGCACCACACCCACGGCTTTCCGTAGAAGGACGCCGTCTTTTCCCACGCAGGCCGGGACTCGCAGTAGAGATCGAGAACAATCATGCGGTCGTCCGGCACGGCCGTCAGCAATGCCTCCGCCTGCGGCGCTTTCCAAAACTCCGGGTTATTGACGAACAACCAGCCCTGCATGACCCAGATAGCCTCAGGGTCCCCCGCGGCCATCGCGCTATGCACCGCCTTTGCCATGCCCGTGAGAAATGCCGGCTCGTTGCTGGGTGGCGACATCTCGATGAACGTGTCCGAGGCGTAGAGGTGATCGGTCCCGTACTCCTTTCGTTGCGCCTCGATAAACGATTTGCCCACCTTCTCGAATAGCGGATCGTTTGGATCCACGAAGAGAGTTCCGGGGAAACCACACCAACTGGGGAGCTGAAGCAGTGCGGCATTGGGAAAGTACTTCTGAAAAGCCTGAGGCACGTGCCCCGTGAAGCCTTGCAACACCGGCGTCATTCCCAACGCGCGTTCGCGCTCCAAGATCTTCTTTTCAAGGACGCGGTGGCTCTCGATCCAATCCTGCCGCAGCGGCCCGCCCCAACCGTCCATGCAGCCCATCCACCCAAACGGCAGATAGGCTGGCCCCACCATGAATTCGCCGATTTCCGCGTCGGACAACCCCATATCACGGCACATCGATTGCCAAATGGCCTCCTGCCCCGTAACAGCCAACGGCATGTTGATGCCTTGCAGGGCCATCCAATCAATAACCCGCTCCCATTGCGGCCAGTCCCACCACGCCATGGAATAGCTGAAGCAGCAGTAATTGAAGCAGTATCGGTACGCGAACGGCGTGACGATTCGAATCCGTTCGTCGAGCCGGGGCAGCGGGCGAGGAAGCGCTAGTTGGTCGCCGCACAAGGAAACACTCGCGCGGCAGAAGTTCTTGAGGTAGTAATTGAGCGCCGAGGCCATGGCCACGCCGTTCGAACCGCGCAGGACGATCTTGCCCTCACGGAACTCCACTTCGAAGACGTCGGAATTGGCCTCCCTGGGAATCTGCTGAAATGCAAACTCATCCGCGCGGTCCGGCAGCAATCGTTGCAGCAGCGCCCGCGCGGCATCTTCCGATTCGGTGGCCAAACACGTGCATGCGAAAATGACAGCGAAAGCTAACCAACAGATAGCGAGTTTCATGATACGCATGCCCATACTCCCATGAAGAGGTCCCCCCAGTCCGTCGCCGCCGCGAATGCGCCGAGACTCGGAATCGCGCGACCAGTCGCTTCTTCGCAAACGCTCCATGTAACCCTATACCACGCAGCGCATCCAACGCCAACTCGCGCGCCACACGCCCCTCTCCGCGTTCCACTTCCGTTTCCCCCGCGACTCCGACTATTATAGGCCCCGTATTCCATTCGGGGGTCTCGCGCAATCGCAGGAGGATAAACCGTGAGTAGACGTATCGCGTGTGGCCGCGTGGTCACGCTTGTGGCTGTCGTTGCATTGTTGCTCGGGTGTGGCGGTCAATCCGTCAACGACACAACAGCAGTCCCTGAATCCTCCCAAGACGCACCAGCCGCTTCCCCCGATCGCGTGCGAATCGGATTCCTCGTGAAGCAACCGGAGGAGCCCTGGTTCCAGCAGGAGTGGAAATTCGCTCAGAAAGCCGCGGACGAATTCGGCTTCGACCTGATCAAGATCGGCGCGACGGATGGCGAGAAGGTCCTTTCCGCGATCGACAACTTGGCCGCCCAGAAAGCGCAGGGCTTCGTCATCTGCACGCCCGACGTAAGGCTCGGCCCGGGCATCATGGCCAAGGCGAAAGCGAACAATTTGAAAGTGTTCACCGTCGATGACCAATTCGTCGGAGCCGACGGAGCATTCATCGATGTGCCCTACATGGGAATCTCCGCGCGCAAGATCGGTGAGTCGGTGGGCAAAACGCTCGCGGAAGAGTTCAAGCGGCGCGCCTGGCCCATCGAGGAAACCGCCGCGGCAGGCATCACGTTCAATGAGCTCGACACGGCGCGCGAACGCACCGACGGCGCAATCGCAGCCCTCACCGCAGCAGGGTTCCCCGCAGACCGCATTTTTACGGTCCCGGAGAGAACTTCGGACACGGAAGGCTCGTTCAACGCAGCCGGCACTCTGCTCACGCAACACCCCGAGATCAAGCGTTGGCTCGTGTTCTCGATGAACGATGAAGGCGTCATGGGTGCCGTCCGCGCCATGGAAGGCCGAGGCTTCAACGCGGACACGATTGTCGGCGTCGGCATTGGCGGCAGTACCTGCCTCGTAGAGTTCGAGAAGGCCACGCCATCGGGCTTCTACGCGACCTGCCTGATCAGCCCCCTTCGCCACGGATACGAAGCCGCAACGCTTCTCTACAAGTGGGTCCACGATGGCGTCGAACCACCGAAGGACACGCGCACGGAAGGGTTCATCATCACCCGTGAAAACTACAAGCAGGTGATGACCGAGCAGGGCCTTCTAGACGAAGCGAGCCCCGCTCAATAAGGAGTCCCGCTGTGTCTCGTCGAATGCCCTGGGGTGAGAATTCCGGAATGCTGCTGGTTTTTGTGGCCCTCTTCGTCACGTTGTCCTTCACCGTTCCGAACTTCTTCTCGCAGCCGAACATGATCGCCCTCGCCCTCTCCGTGGCTACAGTCGGCATGCTCGCCTGCACAATGCTCTTCTGCCTCGCCTCGGGCGACTTCGATCTCTCCATCGAAGCAGTCGTTGCATTCAGTGGCGTGCTCGCCGCCGTCGTCGCGAACGAAACCCACAGCGTCGTTCTGGGGATGACTGCGGGCATCGCCGCGGGCGGAATAGTCGGACTGCTCAACGGAACGCTCATCGCGAAAGCAGGCATCAACGCGCTCATCGTCACGCTCGGCATGATGCAGATCGTGCGCGGTCTCGCATTCATCGCTTCGAACGGCAGCGCCGTTGGTATCGCGGACCCACGGTTCTATGCACTCGGCATGGAAAACCATCTCGGAATCCCGAATCCGGTGTGGATCACGCTGGCCTGCTTCCTGATCTTCGGGATCGTGTTGAACAAGACCAAGTTTGGCCGTCACACGCTTGCCATCGGCGGCAGCCGCGACGCGGCGCATCTCGCGGGTGTCCCCGTCAACCGCGTCAAGATTCTCATCTTCACCCTACAGGGACTAATGGCGGGATTCGCGGGCATCATCATGGCCTCGCGCATGACGAGCGGTCAGCCCAACAGCTCGCAAGGCCTCGCCCTGGATGTGATCTCCGCATGCGTGCTCGGGGGCGTGTCGCTGTCGGGCGGCATAGGGACGATGGGCGGCGCTATCGTGGGCGTGCTCATCATGGGCACCGTGCAAAACGCGATGAACCTGATGAATGTCGAGACGTTCTACCAATACGTTGCGCGCGGTGCGATACTGCTTGCGGCGGTTGGTTTCGACCAATGGAAACGGCGCCGGGCATAGACCCGCGCCTTCTCAGACAAACCAACGGAGTATGCAGAGAATGCGCTTTCCCAGAATTGACATCGTTGTCGTCGCCTTGTGTGCGTGCTTCGCCTCGCTCGCACAAGCCCAGGAACAACTCGTCCTCGCGGAAAACGGCGCAAGCGCATTTCGCATCGTCGTCGGCGCGTCGGCTTCGCCTTCGGAGCATTATGCGGCAAACGAACTGCAACGCTTCCTCAAGGAGATCACAGGCGTAGAGCTACCCATCGCGACCGACGCCGATCCCATACAGCCACACGAAATCCTCGTGGGCAAGAGCAAGCACCTCGATAGCCTCAACCTGAATATCGACTGGGCGGCGTTGGGCACGGAAGGAATCGTCATGCGAACGCACGAGGGACATCTCGTGCTCGCGGGCGGTACGAAACGCGGCGCAATGTACGCGGTCTACAACTTCCTCGATGAAGTCCTCGGCTGCCGTTGGTTCACGCAGGAAGTCAGCCGCATTCCAAAGATGAAACGAATCGCCGTTGCTCCCCTGAACATCACCCGCGTGCCCGTCTTCGAGTACCGCGCGGAGACGTGGAGTTCCGCCGCCAACGCGGACTGGGCAGCCCGCAACTACATCAACACGTGCGCGGCATTGGATGAAGAACACGGCGGCTGCTACGCGGCCATTGGCGGCGGACACAGCTTCCACGCCATTCTGCCTCCGGGTGAATTCTTCGCCACGCATCCCGAGTACTATCCGCTGATTGGCGGAATTCGGACCGCGCAGAAGAGCCAACTCTGCTTCACGAATCCCGATGTCGTGAAGGCCGCCACCGAGTGGGTTCTCAAGCAACTCAGGGAGAAGCCCAAGACGGATTTCGTCTGGGTCGCCCAGATGGATTGCCGCGGATGGTGCGAGTGTCCGTCATGCGACGCCATCTTCAAGCGCGAAGGCAGCGAGTCGGGGCCCCTATTGGAGTTCGTCAACCAGATCGCAGATGCCATCAAGCCCGAGTTTCCCGATGCCAAGATCGCGACCTATGCCTATGGCGATACCCGCAAGCCACCCAAGACTGTCAAGCCCCGCGCCAATGTCACCGTGATGGTCTGCCCGATCGAACTCTGCTACTCGCATCCCGTTGCGACGTGCGAACTCAATCGCACGTTTGTCGATGACCTCGCCGGCTGGGCGAAACTGACGGACAAGTACTATCTCTTCGACTACACCGCCAACTTCGATCACTACGTGATGCCGCAGCCGAACCTGCGCGTATTGCGGCCCAACTACCAGCTCTACGCGAAGAACAACGTGCGCGGCATCTTCGCCCTGGGCAATCCCGGCAAAGGCACTGAACTCGCGGAATTGCGTGCGTATCTGCTCGCTCGCCTAATGTGGAATCCCGACTGCGACGTAAAGAGGGACATCGACGAGTATATGGAGGCGATGTACGGCAAGGCGGCGGAACCCATCAAACAGTACTTCGCCCTCATGCACGACAAGGTCGAGAAAGACAATATCCACTGCGGAATCTCCGCCAGCCCCATGCTGCCGCATCTCAGTCTTGAGATGATTGCCAAGGCGAAGGTGTTCTTCGATGAAGCCGAACGCTTGGCCGAGACGGAAGAAATCCACGAGCGCGTTCGGTGCGCACGGTTGCCCATCCAACACATCGAACTGGAATGGCTGAAGCCGCACTACCGGATCGTAGACGACACGTACGCGCCCGAAGTCTCGCCGGCAACCCTGCAACTGGCGAGGCAATTTGTCGAAGTGGCGACGCGCAACGACATCACGCAAATCAGCGAAGCCGTCCCCCCTGCTTGGCACGTCGAGCGTTTGCAGCTTTGGAGCAAGGCGTGGCCCGCGGTACACATGGAGAACGACACGCTTCGCATCGAAGTTGTCCCCGGCTTGGGCGGCAGAATCATCAGCCTGTTGCACAAACCAACAAAGCACGAGTTCCTGCTGCAAGCCCAGGCCGATGGCCGCGAGTATCCGAAGTCGGCGGGCTACGAAGAGTACAGCGAGCGCGGTTGGCGCAGCCATGGCTGGCAGGAGGAATTCGAGTGTACGCAAGAGAAACCAGGCAAGGTTGTGCGCATGTCCGCGCTTCTCCCCAATGGCCTCACCATGGAGCGCACCCTTGAGTTGTCCGAGAGTGAGCCCATGCTGACCATCCACTCACGCCTCGTCAACAACTCCGACAATCCCATTTCCGGTTGCTTGCGCACCCACCCCATGTTTCAAATGGGCGAACTGGAAAAGGTCGTCGCGACCTACACGGATATCGCAGGCGAAAAACACACGATGCCGCTGGTCCTCCCTGTGGGAAAATTGCGCGGCCAGTTCTATACGCGCGGCGACAAGCGACCCAACGGAGTATGGTCCTGCGCGAACGAGGAACTGGGACTTGCCGTCGAGCAGACGTTTGATACGGCTACTGCCGAGGAGTGTCTACTCGATTGGCTTCCCGCAAAGCAGCGGTTCAACCTTGAATTGGCGTCCACGGAGAAGGTCCTCGCCCGCGGCGAGTCTCTTTCTTTGAAACATGCCTATCGTTTCATCTCGCTGAAGGAGTCGCCCGTCTCTACTCAGAAATAGCATTCTCTACGAAAGGAGCGTCGTATGCGGTTGGGCTTCGCCGGAATCTTGATGGCCGTCCTGCTCTCCGGACCGGGACTCGCGGACTCTATTCCCGTCCAGTCACTCGCGGGAGATTGGTCGTTTCGCCTCGACCCCGATGGTAAAGGCGTCGAAGGTCAGTGGCAATCCGCCTCCTTCGAGGAGACCGTTCGCTTGCCGGGTTCCCTGGACGAAAACGGCAAGGGCACGCCAAACACTGCGGCAAGCCGCGCGTATCTCAGCCGCTTGTTCGAATACATCGGCGCGGCATGGTACCAGCGCGAAGTGGAGATTCCCGCGGAATGGACTGGGAAATCGCTCGAAGTGTTTCTCGAACGTTGCCACTGGGAGACGAGGCTCTGGATCGATGACCGGCTTGTAGGCGTTCAAGACAGTCTCTGCGCGCCCCACGTCTTCGCCCTCGGCGCGCTGACTCCCGGCAAACACCGGTTCACGCTGCGCATCGACAACAACATCAAATACGACGTCGGCTCGCGCGCGCATTCAATCACCGAGCACACGCAGACGAACTGGAACGGGGTCATTGGGCGCATGGAACTGCGCGCACTGGAGCCGGTGCGCATTGCATCCGTGCAGGTCTATCCCAATGCGTCCAATCGCACGGCGGCAGTCCGCGTCCTCGTCGATAACACGCTCGACAAACCCGTCGTGTGCCGCGTGAACGTATCGGCATTGGGCACAGATCAAAGCACCGATGTGAGTATCGCCAAAAACGGTCAAGGCACCGCGGAACTCACGCTCGAATT
>JBAZRU010000100.1:0-14434 GCA_041662805.1 Candidatus Hydrogenedentales bacterium
CGAATCGGGAGAGAACTCGCAAGCAAGAGCTCCCTCACATACGGCAGTACCGCGATCTCGAGACCAATCAGCAGGAGCGTCGTTCCAAGAAGCCCCGCCAAGAAGGTCCGTGGCCGTCCCCACCCTAGCCGGCTCAGCCACGCACCCAACGATGCGAACACAAGCAGGGAGAAGATCGTGACCGAGAGGGAATAGGTCGGATAGCCGAGAAAGAGCACGTATTTCTGAACAAAACTGATCTCGACAAACAAGAACCCCAGTCCCAGCGCCAGAAAGTAGAGCAGAAAACCGAATGTATGCATGCCCGATATCCGCCCGCGCGCACCGCGAATCAGCGGAAACAGAATCAAAATGCTGCCGAATACAAGCGCCTGGATCAACATGATCAGCAGCATCAACAAGCCTGTGGTGGAACCCGGAATCAGCCACCAAACAAGCAGTCCGCCCGCGAGCAGGCTCTTCCAACGAAGAACGTGGTAGAAGAAGGGACGGTCGTCCGTAACTGGTTCCAGCGAGAAGACCCCTTTCG
Organism: Candidatus Hydrogenedentales bacterium; assembly: GCA_041662805.1. Lineage (GTDB taxonomy): Bacteria > Hydrogenedentota > Hydrogenedentia > Hydrogenedentales > SLHB01 > JAIBAQ01. The sequence continues at coordinate 530 of JBAZRU010000100.1, forward strand.
ACAGTGTTTCCTCCATCGCAGGATCCGTCATGTTCAAAAGTCGCGCCATCGGAGACGCGGTTGTGTCTCCCGGCATCAGGCGGACCGAAAACCCATTGGCTTCCGCAAACGTACGCACGCGTGCGATTTCGTCCCCGGTAAACGGCGTGCGCTTCACGAGCAGGTTCAGCATGACGGCGCCCACAGGCTTTCTTTGGTCCTGCGATTGACTCGAAGCCGGCGCATCAATCTGTCGCGCCACAACCATCAGATGAGCGTTGGGGTCCGTTACCCCCTGGTTCTGCAGTGCCCTCCGGGCAACAAGCGTGAAACGCGTCGCCAATGGAGGCAATAACGTTTCGTCCCGAAACCGAAGATCTCCCACGACGATAGAAACCAGTCCATCCTCGTTCAAATGATCCAGGTAATCTTCGAATCCCTCGACCGTGTACAGATAACTTTCCGCCAGCACATACGCACCCGTGGTCTGCGCCGAAAACGTATCGGTCATCGTGATTTGAATGATGTCGTAGCGTGCGTCGTGCGAACGCACAAAATGCCGGCCCTCGCCTGCCACCAGATTCACTTCCGGCCTTAAGAACTGCTCTCCCGTCCATTTGGCGAATTGGCCTTTGAGCAGTTCCACCGTAATCGGCTGAAGCTCAACCGCGGTCACATGCTTGGCGTCGCGGCGCAAGGCGTTCAATATGTCCACGCCTCCCCCAACGCCGATTATCAGAACCTCCGGCTTTTCGCAAAGCAGGTAAGGCGTGCGCAGAAAATGCTCGTCCAACATGCGCATGGTGTCCGGTCCGCGGATCTCGAACACATCGCTCCCGTTGTGCCCGTCATACTGGAGTTGATATGCATTCGGCGATACGCCCTCGCTGCGTGTTCCCCTGCCAAATGCGTCCCAGAATGTGATTGCCGGATTCGACCCTTGGAAAATGTCCACGCGATTGATCGGACTCCAACGCGTGAAGACTTGTTGGGCTCCCGGTTCCATGAGGGTCTGTCCCATTTGCTTGCTCGGAGATGGTTTGAAGTCAATGACCTGGTTAGCATACGAAGCCCCCACGACCAAGACCAGTGCCAAACCTCCCAGGACCGCCGAAAGCCGGCTCGGAGCCGAATAACATGCCCCAGCGCCCACCATCACGGCTGCGCACAACACAACCCCTCCAGCGCCGTCCATCCACGACAAGACCGCCACCGCCGCCACACAGCCCAGACCTGCTCCAAGCAGATCGACGGCATAGAGGCGGTTTACTTGGCCAGGGTACTTGGATAAGGGGGCCGACACGGCAATTCCCGCCAAGATAAAAGGAATGGTCACAACAACGTAGTAGCCGGCAAGCCCCAGGAAGAACGTGACCGGTTCGTCCAACATTCGTTGCGGGTCAAGAGGACGCGGCCCCAAAACGGCCATCGCGACAACGAGCATCAACCCGGCCCCGGCCGCGCTCAACGCGCACAATCTGCGGCCGTCCCCTTCCAGCAACTTCGGCATTGCCGACAGGAGCGACCCCGCTGCTCCAAACCCGAGCAAGGCGGTGCTGATAGTCAGATACGCAAGATGGTACCAAATGGTGAACGAAAAAATGCGTGTAAGCAGGACCTCAAGCATCAGGACGCCGAAGGAGCAAAAGAACAACCCAACATACGCCGAACGGGGAGCCCAGCGCGTGTCATCCATCAACATCCTACGCTCCTCGGCATTGGGACATGCAACTACCTATCCGGATTACGTTCGAAGGCCAACGCCATTGAGGAATCGCAGGGGCGTCTGCGCGCCTGTCACGCATACAATGACGCCTTCCGTCGGCAGCACTCCATCCCGCCATGTCGGCCAGCGCGAATGCTAACATAGAGAAAAACATACGCGCAACTGATTCGGACACCGTTTCAAGGTCGTCTTGGGCGTTGCGTCTCCCGCCGCCTGCGCACTTACGCAGGGCGCGATTCGATGAATGAGTAACGACGCTTCATCATGAGGAACGGCTTCTCGAGCCGCGCGTACGATACCATTGCGGCAGATAGCGTCAGGACTCCCGCGATCAGTGCACGGCTCACCCACAGCCAGGCATCCAACCCGTCATCCGGCAGGATATGCTCGGAAAAGGCAATTGCACCGCAATGAAACACGTAGAGTCCATAGGAGATCTTGCCGAGATAGGAAAGGACTCGCAGCGGCCGCGAGTAGGCGGGACGAGGTGGGGCCGAGACAAATGCAAGAATGCACAGAACGCTGGCGACGGCGGCAGCGGGATACGACCAAACCGGAAACTCGAAAAACTGTCCTGCGAATGGGAAGGTACCCAAGAACCAGAATACCCCAATTCCGGCGAGCAACGCACAGCCGCGTGCGATACCCGGGAGTATCCAGTTGCGATTGTGAAGTACGAGGGCCAACAGTCCGCCAAGGGCAAATGGATCCAGGCGCGTTAGCGTGTTCGACCACACCGTGCCCGGCGTAGGGGGCACACCATAAACATAGAAGGCCCGGCACACGCACGTGAACGCCATGATGGCCACCAGGGCCATTCCGAAGCGGGCAGGCTTGAGTCGCGCCATGAGATTTGGCCACACGATATAAAACTGTTCCTCAATGCACACGCTCCAAAGGGCGAGGCAGACAGACAAGAAATACGGGTCCCCGAACTCGCCGTACAAGTTGCCGGTAAAAGTGAGCAACATCGCGTAGTACGAGACAGGATTTCCGCGCAACAGGATTTCGAAGGGGCATACCGCAAGGATAAACGCATAATACAGCGGCCAAATGCGCAAAACTCGGCGAACGTAGAACGACAGGATGTGGATCCTTCCCGTCCGTTCCCTTTCTAGCAGCAGCAGCTCTGTGATGAGAAAGGCGCTGAGGGCAAAGAACAAGTCAACGCCGTATGCCCCGGAGCGTGCAAGCGGTGCAATGACTTGCGCCAGTATGCTGGGCATTCCCAAGGCGCTATAGCTCTCTTCCACCTTAGGGAAAGCGTGATGCACGAACACCGCCGAAAAGGCCATGAAGCGCAGCCAATCAAGCTCCGGCCGGTAATACTTTACGGGCGCTCTTGAGGCGGAGTTCATTCCGTCGTCCGTCGACTCCTGCGGGGCGCTGTCACCTGCTCTGGAAATTGGCACGCTTGGATCTGGGCGGTCCGGCTGTCCCCTTTGTGAAAAGGTATCCATGTTCGCTTCGGTCCTAGACCCTTTTTAGTGTGGAATACTTGCCTTCCCTGGCCCCCTTGGCAGCTATTGCACGCGCTCCAACTTACAGCAACTCCTTGACGCAGACAAGGGACTTTGACGAATGCCTGTGAGATGGTTATCATCTGCAAGGCTTCTGCGACTGTAGCGGTCGATCAGAATGCTATTGGGGCGCACAGCGCTTTGTGAGACGGTGATTTCGGGGTAAATGGCAGCACAGGATTCAACCATGTCGACAATTGCTTCGGACACGCCGGCTCGAATGAGACTCTACGCCGCCGCTGCATTCTTGGCCTCGTCGTGTGCCGTCGTCTATTGCGCGTTCTTTGCCGGATATCCCATCGATCACGATGGCGCGGTTATGCTTCAAGTGGGCGAAATCATGCGCAATGGTGGAGTCCCGTATCGCGATATCATCGAAATCACGCCTCCCATGGCCCCAGTTGTGCACATAGTCCCCGTACTCATCTCCGAACTGACGCCGATTTCGCTCCCCGTGGCGTTTCACCTTTGCGTGACTCTGGTCCTGGCACTCTCGTGTTGGCAAGTATGGTCGCTTCTGGGCCTGTGGAAACCGCCGTTCTCCTCGATGCGACGGCTCTACTTCCTATCTGGCTGGCTATTGGCCACTGTTTCCCTCCAGCTTACACTGGACTACGGCCAGCGGGAGCATCTCTTTGCGCTTATGCTTCTGCCGTGGCTCCTCTGCCGAATTGCGCGCTACGAAGATACACGCGTGCCCTACTCTGTGGCCATTTCGTTGGGCATCGTCGCTTCCCCGTGTTTCTTGTTTAAGCCCTTCTTCCTGGCCGTGGTCATCGCCATCGAATTTGTCCTGTTGATGCGTTCGCGGAATTTCCGCAAACTCGCCACGCTTGAAAACGCGCTGCTTCTCTGTTGGGGCGCTGCATACTTCATCTACCTAATGACCCTGCCGCAGGACGCTCGGCAGGAACTATTCGGCCTGCTGATCCCGCTCCTCGCCAAGCACTACAACGCATACTGGGGCGACTTCTTCCACATTCAAAACATTCTGACGTACGCCTGGGTAGTGGCGGTTGTTGCCTTCGCCGCCGCAATACTCCGCGGACGTCCGGCACATGTGCGCTTCCATGCCCTCATGCTCTTCTTGACCGTTGTTTTCTGTGCCGGAGCCTATTGGGTGCAAGGAAAGGGTTGGTTCTATCACCAGATCCCGATGCGCCTGGCCGCTACGGCTATGCTGGCCTTTGTGTTGTGCAGTCACCAGCTCCCCATTGGCTACGGAGGCTCGGCGCAGCCCAAGGGATTAGTCGTAGTCCTTTCCGGCGCTATCCTGCTATGCCTGCCCGCAGCCGCCTTCCTAATCTCCGGCATTGAGTACAGGATAGATCGCATCACCTACACCAATGAAATGACCGCCAAAATTCGGCAGTATGCCGCCCCGGGCGAATTCGTCACGTTCATCTGTACCGACGTCCGCCGCAATTATCCTGCAATGATCTACGCAGGCGTCTCACTGGGTTCACGGTACGACGTCGATTTCATGATCCCAATGGTCTACCACGGCGTGGAGAGTAAACCAATGCAGCGCATCTCGTATCGCTCCGCCTCGGAACAGACCGACGAAGAACGCCTCTACTTGAAGAGAAAGGCCGAGGACATCGCCCGTTTCCGCCCAAAACTTGTTGCGATAGACACCGAGTTTGGCGCCCAGGCGCTCCCCGCTGCATTTCGATTAGACCAATACCTCGAAGACATCGGCTGGCGCAAAAGCGCCCTGGCAGACTATCGGTACGTCGAGAATTTCTGTGCGTTCAGTCTCTACGTCCCGAAATGAACTAATCCGGATTTTGCGCCGCTCCAGCGTAGTTTTCCGACCGGAATGCCCCTCAAGAAGACCGCGCCTCAGCCATTCCAGCACCCCCATACAGCCTGCGTCACACTAGCCGAACATGGCTCCATTCGCTAGGAAAGTGGCGTCCCAAACCCGCATTTCCTGTTCCTGGTTTCGATCGCGTTTGCCATGTATACTCCCCCATTTGCCGCTCTGCTGCGCCCAAAAAGGGCTGCGCCGCAGACGGGTGCCCCAGTGGGCGCGCCAGTTTCGTCCACGTGAAAAGGGAAGAGCTGATGCCTCTTAGGACAAATCGCACCGTAGCGATGGACCGAGTGTTTATGTACGGGCTGCTCCTTGTTCCAACCACGCTCCTTTTCCTTCTGACGTGGTGGCGCTCCTTGGCGTGGGACACCATCATCGACGTACCGCTTTTCATGTACACGGGCTTCCTGATGGACCACTTTCACATGGTGCCCGTTCGCGATTTCTTTACGTACAACATGCTCGGTACCCACGTCGTCTTCCGGTGGCTATATCACTTCTTTGGAAGCAGCAATCTGGGCATGCGCCTCGCCGACACGGCCATCCTGATCATCATCCTCGCACTCATGATTCGGATGCTCGCGCCGTTCGGCCGCCGTGTGGCTTGGGCCGGCGCAGTAGTTTTTGGTCTGTTGCATCTTCGCTACGGCAGCCTCTGCTATCTGCAACGCGATTTCCTGGCCCTCGTCCCCATTACCCTGATGGTGCTTTCCGCGACGGTTTGGTTTCGTCGCCATCCACGCTTGCGATGGCTCTTTGCTGGCCTGTTCTGTGGCACGCTGCTGACCATCAAGCCTCACCTGATAATCGGTGGCATGGTCGTTTTTGTGTATTTGATTGCGGACCGGGACGTACCTGAACAACTCAGCAATCGCCAATGGGCCTCCCGGTTTCTCCGCATCGCGCTCTTCTTCTGCCTCGGAGGCAGTCTGCCACTCCTGTGGATGGCCGGTTACTATGCCTACTATGGAGTGCTGGGGGAATTCGTGCGAATCACTGCCGATTTCTTCCCGCTTCATGCCGACATAAGCGGGCGGCGCAAAGTGTTTGACCCGGGCGAGCGCCTGCCCTACACGCTCTACATGTCGCTCAGTGGCCGGCCGTGGGGAAACTTTCAATTGGCGATGGGAACGGTCTGCGGCGTCGCCCTGCTCCTCTTCGCGCCTGGAATTGAGAAGCGCGAACGGAAGCTGGGCTATCTGCTTCTGTGCCTCGTGATAGCCTACGCGATCTATCCCTGCTTCGCCGCTCGCTTCTACGAGCACCACTACTATCCGTTCCGATTCCTCTCCTGCGCCCTGCTGGCGTTTTGCTTCCGGAAGTGGCAATTCAAAACACCCCTCAGAGTCCGGCTTCTCTCCGGATCGCTCGCCGCTTTTGCCATCGTCAGTTTGTTCTATGCCGACTTCGACGCCATGGCAAGGCCCGTTGAATCCCTTCCCAATTCCATCGCCCCACCTTATCGCACGCAACGCATGGCCAGCTGGCTTGCCAAACGCCTGCAACCGGGTGATACCGTTCAACCGATCGAATGGGGCTTCTGCGGCATTGTGCACGCGGCTTTGGAGAACCGCGTCAAAATCCCAACGCACATTATTTGGGCCGAGGGCCTTTTCCATCACATCTCCAATCCCCTCGTAAAAGACCTGCGAAAATCGTTCATGGAAGACCTGACTGCCAATAAGCCCCGATTTGTGATCCGCAGCAAGATGGAATGGGACTACATCACGGGCCACGATTGCTCCGAGCTTTTCGAAGAACTGGACGCGCTCCTCAAGCGCGACTATTTTGTTGCCCTCGACTCGAGAGACTTCTGTATTTGGGAGTCGAACACGTCTCCCACCGCACCAGAGGATCGGGCGCACGCCTCTGACACTGGGGAGGAAGTCGAGGAGGTGCGATGGACCGAATAATTCGAATTTGCATGAGAGTTATCCGTTCCCTGACCGGCGAACGTCTCATGGTATACGGACTGTTCCACATCCCGATGACCATTCTCTTCGTGCTGGGAATGTGGGCCTCCATGTCGTGGATGAGCATTTGCGATGGGCCTATCTTCATGTATTCAGGATTCTTGATGGACCACTATCACATGGTGCCTGTTCGCGACTTCTTCACTTACAACATGATTGGAACGCACGTTATCTTCCGCTTGCTCTATCACGTGTTTGGCGGGAGCGTCATGGGGATTCGCCTGGCGGACGCAGCCGTGTTGCTAACGATAATGGCGCTCATGATGCGAATGCTCGCGCCATTTGGCCATCGCGTAGCTTGGGCCGGCGCAGTGCTCTTCGGCTCGTTTCAATTCTTCCATTGGGAACACTGCACACTTGAACGCGAGTATCTGGGACTGGTTCCACTCGCGCTCGCCGTTCTGTTCGCAACCACCTGGTGCGCTGACCGCATGCGCCTTCGATGGTTCATGACCGGGTTGTTTTGCGGCGTCCTCATCACACTCAAGCCGCATCTTGTAATCGGATGCCTCGCGTTGTTCGGTTACTTCCTGTTGGACCGCGACTCCACAGAAAGGCTCAGACCTGCTCAGTGGATTGGACGAAGTCTTCGAATTGCATGCTGGTGTTGCCTCGGCGGCAGCCTGCCCGTCCTCTGGATGGCGGGATATTGCCTATACTACGGCATTTTGGGTGAATTCCTGCGAGTCATCATCGCGTTCTTCCCGCTTCATGCCAATATCAGCGGCCAAAATGAAGTCTTCAACCCCGGCGAGCGCATCCCGTACTTGATCTATACATTTTTCAGTTGGCGCCCCTGGGGAGGCATCTTGTTGGCAGTAGGCACAATCGCCGGCCTCGCCCTCTTCCTGCTCTCGCCAACGGTCACGCAACGCGAGCGCAAACTCGGCTACCTCTTCTTGGGACTCCAGGCCACCTACTTGATCTATCCGGTCTTCGGTTCACGATTCTACGATTATCACTACTATCCGTTCTGGTTCTTCTGTTGCGCCTGGGTTGCCTTCTGCCTGCGAAAATGGCCCAACGAAACGCCATTGCGGTTCAAAGCATTCGCGCTGCTCCTCAGCGCTTATGTCATCGGCGGTTTGTTCTACAACAACTACGACGAAATTAAGCACACCCCTCACGAACTTCTGGAGCCAGCGGCACGCACCCAGCGAATGGCAACATGGGTTTCCAGACGGCTGCAACCCGGTGATACCGTGCAGCCAATCGAGTGGGGCTTCTGCGGTACCATACATGCCACTCTGAAGACCGGCGCCAAGGTCCCGACGCGTATCGTCTGGGGCGAAGGGCTTTTCCATCACGTCTCCAATCCGTTCATTCAGGAGTTGCGGAAGAACTTTGTCGATGAACTTGCGGCCAGCAAGCCGAGATTCATTCTCCAAAGCAAAATGAACTCCGACTTCATCAAGGGCAATGATTGCTCCAAGATATTCCCCGCGTTGGAGGAACTGCTCAACCGCGACTACTTCATCGCGCTCGACTCGCAGGAATTCGCCATCTGGGAATCGAACGCTTCTCCTACGGCGGATGACGACAGGGCTCGGCGAAAGAAGGATCTCGAAATGCGCCTGCGGGAGGATGATTCGAGAGGAGACGGGGAAGACCTGGCTCCCGTCTTTATCAGGACAAACTGAGAAGCATCCCGGAACTGCGGATCGGATGGATCCGGTCTCTGGCTGTGCGGCTATTCCGCCGGCTCTTCACCCAGCGCAAAGTAGAACGTTGCGCCCTTGCCGACCTCGCCTTCCCCCCAAATCCGGCCACCGTGCCGCTCGACGATTCGCTTGACGAGCGCCAGCCCAATTCCCGATCCCTCGAAATCCTCCGATTTGTGAAGCCTCTGAAATGGAACGAAAAGACCATCCGAATCGCTCATGGCAAAGCCCACCCCATTGTCCTCGACAAAATAGACGGTTTCAGACTCCGACTCGCTGGAACCTACCGTGATGCGCGCCGTCTCGCACCGCCGCGTAAACTTGAGGGCATTCGCCAGCAAATTCGTCGCGACTTCCTTCAGGAGCGTCCGGTCGGCGTTGCATGAAGGCAAGTCCTGAATCACAATCTCGACACAACGGTCTTCTTGCGCATGCCCCAACTCCCTTGCGGCCTCCTGAAAAAGCCGCCGCACGTTCACGCGGCTGGTGCGTAGGGGCTCCCGGTTCACTTGCGAAAAGACCAGCAGGTCCTCGATCAGTTTCGCCATCTCGCTCGTTGCCTGCAGGATCATATTCACTTGTTGGACAGCGGTTTCCGAGAGGTGTGCCCCAGGCTCGTGAAGCAGTAGATGCGCAATCCTGTTCATGAACCGCAAGGGCGTTCGCAAATCGTGCGACACGGAATGGCTGTACGAATCCAGCTCTTTGTTCACGGCATTGACCGTAGTCACGTGCTCCTGGAGTTCGTCGTTCAACTCCTGGATGCGTAACTCGGTATTCTTCTTCTCCGTGATCTCCATCACCACGCCATAAGACCGGACCGCCTCTCCCGCGGCATCACGCTCAAACTCGCCCAGCACCCGCAACCAGTGAACGGTTCCGTCCGGCCAGCACGTTCGGAACTCGGCGCTGTACTCATCTCCCCTCTTCAGGGCAGCGTCAAATGCCGTTTGGGTCTTCTCCAGATCGTCCGCGTGCACTCGTTTGGCCCACGCTTCATGGCTGGCTTCTACTTCGCCTGCTTCATACCCAAGCACGCGGTAGTATTCGTCGTTCCACGCTATTTGGCCGGCGGGAGTATGCCAGTCCCAGGCGCCCATCCTCCCCGCTTGCAGCGCCAGCCGCACTTGTTCCCCGCTCTTGCGAAGCTCCTCTTCGGCCTGCTTGCGTTCGATGATTCTCGTCTCGAGTTCTGCGTTCGCGGCCTCAAGCTCGCCAGTCCGCTGCTGGACCATCTCCTCCAGATGGTTCCGGTATCTTTCCAGTTCCGCTTCGGCCTTCTTGCGCTCCGTGATATCGCGCGCAATGATGGAGACTCCCGTGACGGCCCCGTTTGGGTCCTTCAATGGGGAAATCGTCAGGGAAACACGTATGGGGAGCTTCGACTTCGTGGAGTGGATGGTTTCAAAGCCTGCGAGGTGATGACCACGGCGCACCTTCTCGCCGATCATTTCCGTTTCTTCGAGGTGCCCATAGGGCACAATGAGGGAAATGGGCCGGCCAACTGCTTCCGCGGCGGAGAAGCCGTAGATTCGCTCAGCCGCGGCATTCCAGGTCAGAATCGTGCCATCAAGCGACTCGCTCACGATAGCGTCGCTTGACGTTTCGACGATGGACGCCAGCCGTAACCGCGTCTCGGTCGCGACGAACATCTCCGTCAGGTCCGTTACCACGATGCAAAGCGACGGAAGCCCTCCCACCTTGAACGCGCAAGCCGAAAGCTTGACCGGCGTTGCCGTCCCATCTTCGGGCAACAAGGAGGTGGTGACCACGCTTCCTTTTCGGGCCGCTTTCTTCAGTAGTTCGCGCAGTTTCGGCGCGTCCTTGGCGACGGCAAATTCCGCCAAGGGTTTGCCGAGTATCCTTTCGGTCGGCATCTTCAGAAGACTTGCGAAACTGCTATTGCAGGAGAGGATTCCGCCGTCTACTCCAAGGGTCACAACCCCTTCGTTCATCACTTCCACGATCGCGCGATACGGGTAATCCGCCCCTTCCAGGGCAAAGACTTTCTCGCCATCGGGCCCTGAGACAATGAGCGCATCCACCGCACCGGATTGAATCGCCTTCACAACGGCTTCGGCATCTTCGAGACGTGCGCGCAGCGCATCCATCTCGCGAATCAACGCGTCGTGCTCTTTGCTCGCGGATTTGGATTTTCCGTTGCCGGGAGCCTCCGGCTGGGCGCTTCTGGCTGGGGTCGCAGCTTTCATGGTGTCGCTCTATTTTTTGGGAACAATATCAAGGCCGAGAAGTACGCGGTCCTTTTGCGAAAGATCCCCGATCATCCGGCGCAATGGCAGCGGCAGCTTCTTAATCAGGGTCGGAGCCGCCACGATTTGCTCGCCCTTCGCCAGGGCGGGCTGCTTGTAGACATCAATAATCTCAAGGTCGTACCCCCCCTGAAGATACTCTTCACATATGGCCTTCATGTTATCGATGGCGCGAACCGAGTTGGGGGTCATCCCCGTGACGTACATGCGAAGCACGTACCGTTCCAGGGATGTCTTTGCACTGTTCGGGGCGGCGCCTTCCTTGGCTTTCTTAGGCGATGCTCTTGATACCCTCTTCTTTGCTATCTTCCGCTCCATCTACTTGCCCTCCAGTTCGCGCGGACAAGACTGGAGTCCTGCGAGCACGCTCTCCGCATCCGACAGACTGCCGATGAGCGTTCGTATGGTCTCGGATTCTCTTCGTTTACCTGCATCGCGTGTTGTCCCGCGGCCATTCGCGTTCGTCATCTTCGTCTTCCCTTCGCCGGCATGAGCAACTTGGACTTATCCGACCGTAACCTGGCCAACTGCAAGCGTTCCGCTTCCGCGCGTTGTTCGCGTTCTCTCTCTTGCTCGATTTCCATCTCCACGGTTTGCGCCTCCGCGTCGAATTCCGCTTCAAGCGCCTTGAGCCGCGCCTGAAACGCTGTGCGCTTGTGGGCCAGGCTTCGGCGCTTGGCCTCGCTTGTCTGTTGGCGCGCAACGACACTCGACGTTTCCTTGGCCTTTTGCGCCTCGCGGGCCGAGCCCGTGAGAATGCCCTCCGGCCCCACGGCGACATCCATCAACTTGGCGCCGTGGTCCGTAAGAATGAACTCGCGGATCTGATTGGAGTGCGCCATGCCGCGGGATTTCAGAATATACAGCCCCCGGTTGCGCTCGCCGGACTGCTCCAGGCTTCGCAGCAACAGCCATGTATCGATCAGGGACGAGATGCTGACTTCGGTGCTGCCTTGTGCGGCGTCTTCGGAAGTCAGGCTGGTGAAGACAGCCGTAATCTGGCGCGACTTGAGAAAATCCACAATGCGCAAGAGCATCGCCTTCGCATCGCCGTGCGTGCCCGCAGCTTCGAAATCCGTGATCGGGTCTATGATGACGTTCTGCGGCTTGAAGGTCCTTATCTCTTTGTGCAAGCTCACCAGGTGCATCTCCAGTCCCAGCATCGTCGGGCGAGACGCTCTGATTCGCAGCAGCCCTTTGGTCACCCACGGCTGGAGGTCAAGGCCGATGGAATTCATGTTGCGAAGGAACTGGCTCTCGGATTCCTCGAACGCAAAATAGGAGCATCGCTCGCCCCGTCGGCAAGCCGCATCGACAAAATGGGCCGCCACGCTCGTCTTGCCTGTTCCAGCCGTGCCCGTAATCAGAATGGTTGTTCCTCGGAAGTACCCCTTGCCCCCGAGCATGGCATCCAGTTCGGGGATACCGCTCGAGAATCGTTCGGATGACGCATCGTGCTCCAAACCCAGCGTCGTGACGGGCAGAACGGAGAACCCCTCCTCATCAATCAGGAAGGGGTATTCGTTCGTTCCATGCGCCGTTCCCCGGTACTTCACCACCCGCACGCGGCGCGTGGCCGTCTGGTCTGTTACGCGATGGTCGAGCAGGATCACGCAGTCCGACACATACTCCTCAAGCCCCTGGCGTGTGAGTGTCTCCGTTCCGCGCTCCGCGGTGATGACCGCTGTCACGCCTTTTTCTTTCAGCCAGCGGAACAGGCGGCGCAGTTCTCCGCGCAGAGTCTGGGTGTCGCGCAGGCCCGCAAAGAGCGCTTCAATAGTGTCCAGGACTACGCGCTTCGCGCCGACGGAGTCGATGGCATGTCCAATGCGTATGAAAAGGCCCTCCAAATCATACGCGCCGGTCTCGATAGTCTCGTCGCGGTCCACGTGCACATAGTCGATTGCCAGCTTCTTCTGCCGGGAGAGTCTCTCGAGGTCAAACCCAAGCGACTTCACGTTATCGGCCAATTCTTCCGCCGTCTCCTCGAACGCCATGAAGACGCCGGGCTCGCCATACTCCAACGCGCCGCGGACCAGGAATTCCATGGCGAGCAGCGTCTTGCCGCTGCCCGGGCCACCGCACACCAGCGTCGGACGTCCTTGGGGAAGCCCTCCCTTTGTGATCTCGTCCAGACCGGTGATTCCCGTGGGGCACTTCGCCAATCCGACAACGAAGTTGTTCTCGATCATCTGTCTCCTTCTCACCGCGCTCATGACCTCCGACTGTTTCTGCTCCACGCCGTCACTGATGAGCGCTCGGGCTGGAATTTGCCATTTTCGTCGATACGCCCAGCCTCCATCGCCCCCCCGGAATGGGAGCATGGGCTGCGCGCATCTCTACTCCACGTATCATGCGCAACATGGCCGAGCCTCAGCTAGACACAATGTTGTGGTTGAGCCAATACTGGCCGACAGTCTCTACCACCGCTTGAAAGACAGGATAATCAAGTGGCTTTAGGATGTAGCTGTTCGCTCCGCAGCGATAGCTCCGCGAAATATCGCCGCTGGCCTGGGAATCGGTGAACATAACCACGGGTGTCAATGCGAGCGTATCCTGCGAATCCAATGTTCGTATTTGGCCGAGCACGGAAAATCCATCCATTCCCGGCATCGCCAGGTCAAGCAAGATCAGCCGCGGCGGTTCCAGCCCCAGGCGCCCTGTCCAAGCGCCGCGTGCGAAAAGGAAGTCTAACGCTTCAACGCCGCCCCGAACGGCGACCACAAGGACATCGGCTATGGAGTTTTGCAGCCCAAGCACAATGGATGCGCGCTGGCTATCGTCATCCTCGACAACGAGGATGTCCACGGATTCGTCTTGCGCCACGAGAAATACCCCAATTGTTCGGGGAAGCTACCGGCGACATGCTCCTCCGTCTTCACACTCGCTCTCGCGTCAAAGGATACGTGCACGAGATGAAGTTCCGGTAAACAACAGGTAAAGCTGCACTAAACAAC
>JBAZRU010000101.1:0-14391 GCA_041662805.1 Candidatus Hydrogenedentales bacterium
GCAGAACGCAGCGGGACGGGCGCTCATCGTGGGCGGCAAAGGGACAATGCTGGGCGACGACGGCAGCGGCTATCAGATTGCGTTGACGGCGTTGCGCGGGCTGATGCACGCGCTGGACGTGTTGCAGACACGCGCTCGGCTGGCCGACGCGTTGGCGAAGGCGGCAGGTCTCGACGTCTTTGAAAATTTCGTCGCGTGGTCGCACCGCGCCACGAAGGAAGAGGTTGCACAGCTCACGCCGACGATACTCGAATTCGCGAACAACGGCGACGACTTTGCGTTGAAGTGCCTCGAAAGCCAAGCGGCGCTGCTTGCAGGACAGGCCGCATCGGCCCTTACGCAGTTGCACTTGCCACCCGACACGCCGATTCACCTCGGTGGAGGGCTGTTCGAGCATTCGGCGCGCTACCGGGCGATGTTCGAGCGCGCGTTATTGCGACCCGAGACGACGGCGCGGCCTGTGCTGGCGGCGTTGCGGGGTCATCGCGCCGTGGCGGAACTGGCCTTCGCCGAGACGTTACCTTCGCACCTTCCTGTTGCCGAAGCGGCGACAGAAGGCGGGGCGATCGATATGCTGCCGCCTACGGAAGGGTATGCGCCGGATGCTACCCCTATCGATTGCCTGACTGCCCGCGAGATTGTAGAACGCATGAACGAGGCCGACGCTTCCGTCGCGGGCGCGGTGAAGCGAAGCGGAGACGGCATCGCCAAGGCAATAGCCTTTGCCGCGGACGCCATCGCGTCGGGTGGTCGGATCATCTACACCGGCGCGGGCACAAGCGGCCGGTTGGGCGTGCTTGACGCCTCCGAATGCCCTCCGACATTCGGCGTTCCGCCGGAACGCGTTGTGGGCATCATGGCGGGAGGCGAACGCGCGTTGCGCGACAGCGTGGAGGGAGCGGAAGACGACGAGTGCGTTGCGCGCACGGACCTGACCATGATTCATCCGCCGCTGGGAACCAACGATGTGGTAGTTGGAATCGCCGCGTCGGGCACGACGCCCTACGTGAAATCCGGGCTGCGCTATGCCGCGGCGTGCGGGGCGCGCACGGTCTTGCTGTGCTGCAATCCGCGCGTAAACGACGGGGCCGATTGTGTGATTGCCATCGACACAGGGCCCGAGGTGGTCGCGGGGTCAACGCGACTGAAGGCAGGTACGGCCACGAAGATGGTCTTGAACACGATCTCAACCGGGGCCATGGCGTTGGCGGGCTATGTGTACGAAGGGCGCATGGTGCGCATGCGGGCGGCAAACTCGAAGCTGTTGCGCCGGGCCGCACGTATCGTCGCGGCGCTCACGGGATTGAGCGAGGATTTGGCTGCACGGCGTCTTGAGGAAGCAGACAACGATATTGCGGTGGCCGTGCTCATGACGCGCTTGGCCCTTGAGCGAGAGCCCGCAGCCGAACGTCTCCAGAATGCGCGCGGCAACTTGCGACGCGCCTTGGAGGGCTCGTGACCGCTTCGTTCAAGCACCGGCCTTGCATGATTGTGTGTGGACTCTTCTGCGCGGTATTCATTTCGACGTGCTCGTGCCGGACCAATCGCAAGGCCGAGCCTGTCCCGCCCGTGGTGAAGCCGCCGGCTATCCAGGCTCCGATTCCGCCGCCTGAACCTACGCCAAAGCCTGTATCGAAACCTACCCCGCCCGCGCCCGAACCAAGATCCGAATCCGTGTCTGCCAACCCACTCGTGCGCATTCGGTTGACGCATGGACTGCGCGAGATGACGTTCGAGACCACGGATGCGGGAACGGTCGAGTCCGGAGGAAAAGCGACCGTGCTTGGTCCGGGGCTTTGGAATCTTCGGCTGGTTCAGGCCCAGCCGCCCCGGCGTCAGTTCCACGTTTTTGCGAAGACATTCAAGCCCTCGGAAGAGACGGAGCTCCAGACCTATGTATCCGACTGGAAAGGACGCGGGTATCCGGTCGAAGCCGTTACGTTGGGGCATCGCATTCGGACCGCCCAAGGGCACGTGCTGGATTGCCGGCAGCAATGGGTGTCGATCCAGCGATTCTCCACGGAAGCGGAGGCCAATGCGCTGCGAAAGAGGCTCGAAGCGAAATCGGTCTGGGCGTGGATACGCCCGGAGGTGCTGGAAGTAGGCAAGGGGAGTGCCACGATTACCGGCGGCGCGGGGCGCCCTCCAATGACGGTTGCCTTGCCTTTGACGTTGCGCCACGGCCAGCCCGTGCGCGTAAACGCGGGCGTTAAGAAAGGCGAGTACGCTGGAGAATTGAGCATCGGCGTTGGCCCGGATTCGCAGCTCGAACTCTTTGAGACCTCCCCTGTCGAGGACTATCTCGCCGGAGTGCTCCCCTCCGAGATGCCCGCGTTGTGGCCCGTCGAAGCGCTCAAGGCGCAGGCGGTGGCGGCGCGGAGCGACGTGTTGCAGCACATGGCCATCAAGCACGTGCTCGAAGGGTTCAACTTTACCGACAGCGAGGGGGACCGGGTGTATGGGGGGCACGGCGGGCGGCATCCGAATGCCGATCAAGCCGTGCGCGAGACGGCGGGGCGGGTCTTGACGGCGGCGGGTCGCATCGTGGCGGCGACATTCAGCGCAAACTGCGGGGGCTGCACGGAAAACAACGAGACGGTCTGGTCGGCTCCGGCGGACCCGGCCTTGCGCGGCGTGCCCGACTTTCCGGCAGGGACCAAGCCGGGGGGCGGATCGCCAGCCGCAGGCATGGCGAAATGGCTGGGCAACGCTTCCGGGGCCTACTGCAGCGCCGATCCGGGCAATTACCGGTGGAGCAAGCGGCTGACCGTGGCCGAGACGACGCGGCTGGTCAATCAGACGCACCGGGTGGGGACCGTGCGCGAGATCCAGTTGGGCGACCGGGGAGTAAGCGGACGGCTGAAGTGGGTGCGCATCACGGGAACGGAGTCGTCGGTGACCATCCGCAAGGAACTCCCGATCCGTCAGACATTTGGCGGTTTACCGAGCGCGATGTTTATAATTGAAAAGGTATCGGGTTCGGATGGGCCTGCCGCATTCGTGTTTCGAGGCGGCGGGCGCGGCCACGGCGTGGGGTTGTGCCAGCAGGGGGCGCGCGGAATGGCCCTTGCGGGCAAACGTCACGACGACATACTCGCGCACTACTTTACCGGCGCTACGTTGGAGTCCGTCGAGTAAACGCGGAAGGAAGAGACAAACAGCTATGTTGTTCGAAGGCATCCGCAAAAAGACGACCCGGTTTGCAGTTGGCATGACGTGCGGCAGCGCGGCGCGCGGCGTGGACGCGGCCCTTGTGCGCATCAAAGGGACCGGGGCCAATCTCCACATCAAGTACATCCAATCCAGGCATTTCCCCTACGCGCCGGGGATGCACACGCGGTTGATCGTATCGCGAAAAGATGCGCGGGAAGTGGCGCTGCTCAATTTCGAGTTGGGCGAATGCCTGGCCGAAGCGGCGCAGGAGATGTGCCGAATCGCGCAGACGGACTTGTGCGAAGTCGATTTCGTCGCCGTCGACGGGTACACCGTCTCGCACAATCCGCCGCGTGGCTACGACTTGTCGATCGGCACGTATCAGATCGGCGAACCGTCCATCGTTGCCGAACGCACGCAGCACCCTGTCGTCTCGGATTTTCGGTCGCGGGATATGGCCGCGGGCGGTCAGGGCGGACCAATCAGCGCGTATGCCGATTGGGCGCTGTTCGCGCGGGACGACCGCACGGTGGCGCACCTTCACTTGGGCGGGATAACGAGCATCACGGTGATTCCGCCGAAGTTCGACGAGATCGTGTCGTTCGACGCAGGTCCCGGGATGATCGTGCTGGATGGGGCCGTACGCCAACTGACGAGCGGCACCCAGGAAATGGACGTCAAAGGCGCGGCCGCGGCGAAGGGCGTCGTCATCGACGAGTTCCTCGAATTCCTGCTGGACCATCCCTACTTCGCGAAGGTGCCGCCGAAGACGACATGCCGCGACGAGTTCGCGCCGGAGACCTACCTGCGCGATGCATTGACGGCGCGCAAGGACCATTCGTTGGACGACCTTCTGGCGACGGTGACGGCGGCGGTGAGCTATTGCCTCGTCCGCGCGTACAACCGGTTCGTCAAGCCGCAGTACACCGTGTCGCGAGTTATCGTGAGCGGGGGCGGCGTGAAGAACCAGGCGCTGATGCAGCGGTTGCGCAACGGGCTGTCGGATTCGGTCCTGCGGGCGAGCGACGAGTACGGGCTCCCCGCGGATGCGATGGACGCCATCGGCGTGGCGGTCCTCGGGAACGAGACCCTGTGCGGAAAACCCTCGAACGTGCCGCACGCCACGGGCGCGCAACAGGCAGTCGCGTTGGGACGGATTACGCCCGCGTAGAGACAACGGATTACTCACCCAATCAACCGCCACCTGGAATGCCATTCGGCATGCATTTGGTAGCGAACAATTCGACTGGCATTCGGTAGCGACTCGTTCGATGAACGCGTCGCAGGGTGGACCGGGACTTCGGGTTGGTACGTGGGCCTGAGGTAGACCAGCGGTCCGCGACCAACGCGCGCAAGCCTCATCGAGGCGGGCGTCTACCGAATGCGAACTGGCTGGCATTTGGTAGCGACTCGTTCGATGAACGCGTCGCCGGGTAGACCGGGACTTCGGTTTGGCGCGTGGGCCTGAGGTAGACAAGCGGTCCGCGACCAACGCGCGCAAGCCTCATCGAGGTGGGCGCTGATCCCGCGAATGCCGATTGACAAATCGGCCATTTCTCCCATACCATACCGTATGGTATGGGAGAGATAAGACCGGAAAAGCGTACGGCGTGGTTGAAAGCGGGGATCGACGTGCTCAGCACGTCGGGGCCGGGCGCGCTGACGCTTGACGAGTTGACGGCCCGGATGGGCCTGACGAAGGGGTCGTTTTACCACCACTTCAAGGATCGCGACGGGTTTGTGTCGGCGTTGCTCGCCTTCTGGGAGGAGCAGATGACGCACCGGTTGATCGAGCAGGCAGAAGCCGGGGGAACGACCCGCGAGAAGCAGCGCAGGCTCACCCATCTGGCGATGTCGCTTTACGGGTCCAAGCTGGAGTTGCACATCCGGGCGTGGGCGCGGAATTCGCCGTTGGTGCGGCGGTCGGTGAAGCGCGTGGATCAGGCGCGTATTGCCTATCTGGCGACCATCGCCCGCGACATCACGGGCGACCCGAAGCGGGCGATGCAGCTCGCGGAGATTGCGTACACGGTGTTCGTGGGGGCGCAGCAGGTGGTGCCGCCGGTCGAACGCGAGGATTTGCTGAGACTCTATGGAGAATTGAACCGGCTCTACGCGTAGCGGGCGTTTGGAGTACGGCGCGCGTACACGGGGCCCTTGGCCCTTTGGGGGATGCATGGAATCGGATCGAAAACTGCTGAGCGGTAACGAGGCGTTGGCGTTGGCGGCGCTGCACGCGGGCATCACCATGGGTAGCGGCTATCCCGGCACACCGTCTTCGGAGATCCTCGAGGAGTTCAACAAGGGGGGCGGATTCGCACGGTGGTCGCCGAACGAGAAGGTCGCGCTAGAAGTGGGCATTGGTGTTGCCTTTGCCGGCGGGCGCGCCCTGGTGACGATGAAGCACGTGGGCGTCAACGTGGCGGCAGACCCGTTCTTCTCCGTGGCCTACACGGGGGTGGACGGCGCCCTGGTGATAGTCTCCGCGGACGATCCGGGGATGTCGTCAAGCCAGAACGAGCAGGACAATCGCCGCTTTGCCGTGGCCGCGGGTATGCCGACGATTGAGCCCGGCGATTCGCAGGAAGCCTACGACTTCTTTCTGGAGGCGGTCCGCATATCGGAGACGTGGCATACGGCGGTGATGTTCCGAATCACAACGCGCGTGTGCCATTCGAAGAGCCTCGTACGGTTTTCGGCCGAGCCCTTTACCCCGGCGAAGCCTGGGTTCGTTCGCAATATTCCGGGGAAGGTGATGATTCCCGCGCACGCGCGGCCCGCGCATCGCCGTATGCGCGAGCGGCTGGCGAAGTTGCAGGCGTGGAACGAGACCTCGACGCTGAACCGGATTCACGAGGGCGATGCCTCGCTTGGCGTGATTACCTCGGGCATTTCGTATGTCCACACGCGCGAGGCCGCGCCCGATGCGCGTATCCTCAAGCTGGGCATGACCTATCCCCTGCCGTACGAGCGGATACGGGCGTTCGTGCATTCGGTGAAACGTTGCATCGTTATCGAAGAAGGCGACCCTTACCTTGTCGAGTCGCTGCGGATGAACGGCATCGAGGTGGAGGACAAGCCGGAGGCGTTCCGGTTCGGCGAATTGAACGTGAACCGCGTTCGCCGCATCCTCGTAAACGATACGAGCCCGGAGCTGGCGCTCAAAGGCGGCAAGCCGCCGGAACTCTGCGCGGGATGCCCGCACCGGATGACGTTCATCTCGCTGAACCGGTTGAACTGCATCGTCTCCGGCGACATTGGCTGTTACACGCTGGGCGCGTTGCCGCCCTTCGAGGCGATGGACAGCCAGCTTTGCATGGGGGCCAGCATCGGAATCGGCCTGGGCATGCGTCACGCGTTGCCGCCCCACGAGGCGCGGCGCGTCGTCAGTGTGATCGGCGACAGCACGTTCTTCCATTCGGGCCTGACGGGCATCGCCGAGATGGTTTACAACCCGCCTAAGACCGGGCATATTGTGCTCATTCTCGATAACGGCACGACGGCCATGACCGGCATGCAGGAGCATCCGGGCACGGGCCGTTCGTTGGACCACATGGCGGCGTCGCAGATACTTCCCGAGGACGTGGTTCGCGCCATGGGCGTCCCCAACGTGAAGGTCGTGGGATACGGGCGCGAACTTGAAGAGACGCTGGCGGAGGCCATGAAGCAGGATGCGGTCACGGTGATTGTGATGCGGCAGGCGTGCAGGTTGATGGTGGTGAAGGCGCCCGCGCCAAAATGCGATTCGGAGGCAGACGATGAGTAGCGAGAAACGCCCTGTGACCAATGTGGTTTTCGCGGGGCTTGGCGGGATGGGCGTTTTGAAGGCGTCCGACATCTTCGCGGAGTGCGCCGTGCTGGATGGATACGACGTCAAGAAAAGCGAGATCCACGGCATGAGCCAGCGTGGCGGGTCCGTGACGAGCGACGTGCGTTTTGGAGACGAGGTGCTTAGCCCGATGGTGCCCGTGGGCGAGGCCGATTTCCTTGTCGTGTTCGACGAGACGCAGATCGAGCACAACCGCCCGGTGTTGCGTGCGGGGGGGCGGCTCATCACGCCGGAGCGGCTGGTGGGCATCTACGGCCCGATGGCCGAACTAAACGAACAGACGCTTCCGCTGACGACCCGCAATTTCAACGTGGCCATCTTGGGTATGCTGAGCCTTCACGTGCCGTTTGCGGAGGTCAATTGGGAGGCGGGCATGCGGGCGAATGTGCCGGGGCCAACCTACGAGCAGAATCTCGCCGTGTTCCATTTGGGGCGGCGCTTCGGAACAGAGTAGAATCGTCGCTATCTGCTATTCATGTTGTGACCGGGGGAGCGTAAGCCATGGGGAAACGTAAACGTGAAGGGGAGCAGGATTTTCATCCGCTGAGCGGGCCTGACTACCTTCCAGTCGAGCAACTGCACAATCTTCAACTGAACCGTCTGAGGGGGATCGTACGCCGCGCGTTCGATCACGTAAAGCTGTTTCGAGAGCGCATGGACGAGCGCAAGTTAACGCCCGACGATGTGCGAACGCTTGCCGATATTGCCAAGCTGCCGCTCTACGTGAAGACCGATCTCCGCGACACCTATCCGTTCGGGCTGTTCGCCAGCCCGATGGACGAGGTTGTCCGCCTGCACGCATCGAGCGGCACGACGGGCAAGCCGATTGTCGTCGCGTACACGCGCGAGGACGTGGAGGTGTGGGCGAGCGTCATGCTGCGCGCCTTTGCGTCCTACGGCCTGAACAGCAACGACATCATTCAGAATTCATACGGCTACGGCCTGTTCACGGGAGGGCTGGGCGCACACTACGGCGCGGAGGCCCTCGGCGCGACGGTCATTCCCACATCGGGCGGCAACACGGACCGGCAGCTTATGATCCTCCGCGATTTCAACGTCACGGCGATTTGCTGCACGCCGAGCTATTTCCTGCGTTTGATTGAGCGCGCCGGCGAAATGGATATCGACATGAAGGCGCTTCCGCTTGCCGTCGGCGTCTTCGGCGCGGAGCCTTGGACGGCGGAGATGCGGAAGCGCATCGAAGCCGAGTCGAATATCATCGCGTACGATATCTACGGCTTGTCCGAGATCATCGGACCGGGCGTCGCGGCCGAGTGCTACTGCCAGGATGGCCTGCACATTTTTGAGGATCACTTCTATCCCGAGATTCTCGACACAAAAACACTGGAGCCCGTGCCCGACGGCGAGGAAGGCGAGCTGGTTCTCACGACCCTGAGCAAGCACGCCATGCCGATGATCCGGTACCGCACGCGCGACATCACGTCGCTCATTCCCGAGAAGTGCCCGTGCGGACGCACTATCCGCCGCATGCGGCGCATCAGCCGCCGCAGCGACGACATGCTGATCATCCGGGGCATCAACGTCTTTCCGTCGCAGATCGAGGCGGCGCTGCTTACGGTCGAAGGCACCTTGCCGCACTACCAGATCGTGCTCACAAGCGAAGGGCCGCTCGATCAAATGGAAGTGCATGTCGAGGTGACGCAGGAAGTCTTCAGCGACAAGATCCGCGCGCTTGAATCATTGCAGGAGCGGCTCGCCCACTCGATCGAACAGACCACCGGGTTGCGGGTTAAATTGCGGCTCGTTCAGCCCAATACCATCGAACGAAGCGAAGGTAAAGCGAAGCGCGTAATCGACAAGCGCAACCGAAACGTATAGGGAAGGTGACGACATGAAAATCAAACAACTCTCCACCTTCATCGAGAACAGGCCCGGCCAATTGCTTGCGCCGGTGAAGGCGCTCGCAGATGCGGGAATCAGCATATTGACGCTCTCTCTCGCCGACACGCGCGAGTACGGCATTGTCCACCTGATCGTTCACAATTGGCAGCGCGCCAAAGAGGTGTTGCAGTCCAAAGGGCTTGTTGCCAACGTAACGGACGTCGTCGCTGTTGAAGTGGACGACAAACCCGGCGGTCTGGCGGATATGCTTGGCATCATCGAACAGGGCGGCGTGAACATCGAGTACATGTACGCCTTCACGTTTGGGTGCGACCGTAAAGCCGTGCTCGTCTTCCGCTTCGAAGACCCCGACCAGGCAATCGAAGTTCTCCGTGCCGGTGGCGTGAACGTCATGGACACCGTCACTCTTACGGCGCGGAGCACGTAGAGTGGGGGCAGCTCGCTCCCAGGCCGTGCTATAATTGCTGCGAGAGAAGGTGGCCCTGTCTTTTCACGCGCGCGCGAATGACGGGGGCATCTAGATCTGCGATTCTACGACGAAGGAGACGTGCGTAATGAGTGACTTGGGTGTCGCAAACGAATTGGATGTCTTCGCCAAGGAAGCGACGATATACGAGGATAACCGCAATCGTCTGCTTGCCAGCTCGGAAGGCGAGTTTGTGCTCATTCGAGGGGAAGAGATCGCGGGCACATACGGCACGGTAGAATTGGCTGTGGATGCGGGCTACAACCGCTGGGGCAATGTGCCTTTCTTCGTTAAGCGCATTGAACAAGTTGATTCCGTGGAGCAATTCGTTTCGAATCACTTGGGCCTTTGAACATGCCCCATGTGTTCTCTTCGGTTCCCAATCTGGGTAAATTCGGACCGGTGCTCGACATTCAACTCACGCCCACTCACACCGCACTAGAGGCTATGAAGAGGAAGCGAATCGCGATTCCCCGCCCGCGACGGTGTCCGCTCTCATCGATACTGGCGCAAGCGCGTCCGCCGTCAAGACGGGCGTGGCTGCTGGTCTTGGCTTGAAACCCGTCGGCTCGGCCCGCGTTCATACTCCTTCATCGAAGAGTGTCATATGCCTGCAGTTCATGTTGCAGCTTGTATTTCCCAACGGACACCACCAGGACTGTCTGGTCATTGAGGCTCCTCTGCACAGCGGGCAAGAATCTACGCAATTCTTGATAGGGCGCGACGTGCTCCGCCATGCGGTCTTCATCTATTCCGGCGCAATCGATTCGCTTTCCTTGAGCTTCTGAGCCATTGCGGGAGACCTGAGCATGATGTCCTTCGCCTACTGGTTCGCGGGGGGCGGCTTGTTCTATCCGGGCTTGGCGGCGTGCCTCGTTGGGCTCGTGGTCTTGCGCGTCACAGAGAGGGGTTTGTACGCCGCGGTCGCGCGTGTCTTCGCACTCATCGGCGCTTTGCTCGTCGTGTTGTCTGCGGTCCCTTTGCCGCCGTGGCTTTATGTCGTTTGGGCAGCATCGCTGCTCGTTTTCTTCGTCAATTCGGCGCAGGTGAGCAAGCGCGCACAACGTACCTCAACGACTGCCTTCGTCGCGTGTGTCGTGGCTACGGTCGCGCTTGGCACCATGGAGTGGCCTTATCGCTCGTTGCCATCCCTGCCGTTCAAGCAAGCGGGGACACTTTATTCGATCGGCGATTCGTTGAGCATGGGCGCGGACACCATGGAAGGCAATTGGCCCGCGCTACTCGCAGCCAAGTCGGGGATGTCCGTCAAGAGCTTTGCGTTTGGCGGAGCAAGGCTCAAGTCGGCCTTGTCGAATGCAAAGCGGGTTGAATCGGACGCTTCGCTTGTTATCGTCGAGTTAGGCGGAAATGATATCTTCTACGACACCACATCGGTGGATTTCGCGGCGAATCTCGAGGCCATTCTCTCCGAGCTCAAGCGTCAAAATGCCCCACTTGTGCTGATTGAGTTACCGCTGCCGCCGTTCTACAACCGGTTTGGGACGGCCCAACGAAGGTTGGCGCGAAAGTATGAGGCTATCCTAGTGCCACGGCGCGTGCTGGCGCAGGTGCTCGCCTCTCCCGGCGCAACGGTCGACAATCTGCATCTTTCTCCAGCCGGGCATGAACTCCTTGCCCAGACGCTGTGGGAAATGCGTTAAACCACGAGACACGCCAAGGACGCAGTGCGGCAGGGCTTCAGCCAAAGGAGGTCCGCTGGGGAAAAGTGCCCCGATGGGTATCTCAACGCTGGGCGTCCTTTCGCCATCTCAGAGTGGTGCCCGGCGTGCAGATGCGCACATGGTTGCGCCAGGCGCGGTATGCTAATGTATTACGTCAGGGGGTCCGCCGTGGTTAGGCATGGACACCCACGGCTAGGACGTAGGTCAGGGAGGGCGAGAGAATGGTTGGAGGCGTGGTGTTCTTGGTGTTCTGGCTTCTGCTGCTTTTCTTTGGCGTCGCGGGGACGGTGCTGTGGATTTGGATGCTAATCGACTGCGCGGTTAATGAGCCTTCGACGGGAAACGACAAGATTGTCTGGATTCTGGTGATTGTATTGACGCACGGTTTAGGCGCGCTGATCTACCTCCTCGTTAGGAGGCCGGCACGCATGGCGCGTTACGGGCGCTAAAGCCGAATCGGGGGACATGGAATGACAGCAGAAATGGCAAATTTGTTGGTCTGGCTCGTCTTCGTTGCCTTGTCGGCCGCGGGGATGGCGCTGTGGATTTGGATGCTCATCGACTGCGCGACTAACGAACCACCGACGGGGAATGACAAGGTTGTCTGGATTCTGATAATCGCGATTGGGCAAATAATCGGTGCGTTGATCTACTACTTCGCAAGAAGACCTCGCCGCATGGCCACGTACGGGCGGTAAGACCGGATTCTCCCCCCTTCCGCCATCGTCACACGACAGCGGTTCCGAGAGCCAGGCTCTCTGTGCCTGGCGAGCTGGGCTCGCATCTCCCTTCGTCTTTGAACACATCGCGACTATAAAAAAAGCCCCCGCGGGCGAACCCGCGGGGGCAGAGAATCGACGCGAAATCGATTAGAAGCAGAGCTTCGTTTCGACAAACACGTAGTCGGAGTCTTCGTTGTCGGTACCGCCGTTGAACAGCAGGCCATTACCGGCGGAGAAGTTACCGTCTTCCAGGCCTTCGCCGACGAACAGGTGGGCCCAACCGGCCGAGAACTGCAGGTCTTCGCTGTAGTTGTACGTCACGTACAAGCCAACTTCGGTGCCAAGGTACTGGTCAGACTCTTGCGTCCAGAAGGAAAGATTCGGAGCCAAGGGTACCTTGAATCCGCCAAGCGTGAAGTATGCGGGCTGGTCGAACTCTTCGAGGGTCTCGAAGTAGGACGCGGCCAACAACACTTCGATGGATTCCGTCGGCTTCACGCTGACGCCGGCGCGGGCAATCCATGCATTGGACAGGTCGGTGTTCTCGATGAACTCACTGTATTCCCAATTCGAGAACAAGCGGTTAAAGCTCACGCTCGACTTCGGGTTGAAGGCGTAGTAGGGGTTAAGCCACTCGCCGAAGGTCAGGTCGCGGTTGTCTTCGCCATCAAAGTAGGCGCCGCCAACGTACACACGGGGCGTCCACATGAAGTCGAAGGTGTAGCCAACTTCGAGATTGGCGCCCCACGCTTCGAACTCTGCGCCATCAGCACCGTACTGGAACGGAGCAAACAAGGATCCGACTTGGTCAGCATCGCCAAACTGGTAGGCAACTTCGGCTTCGAAATCCAACGCGCCAATAGTGCCGGCTCCGCGGAGGCCAACAGTGTGAAGATTGGTGACGTCGTAGTCATCAAGATTGAAGACGTCTTCCCAGAACTCCAGGATCGCGTTGTTTGCCGTGTCGTTCAGGCTGCGAGCATCGCGCAACCACATCCAGTAAGCATCAATGGAGATATTCTCGAGACCCTTGTAGCTGGCATACACGCCGTAGAAGGCCGTGTCGCCGTCTTGTTCGCCAACGCCGCCTTCGGCAAGGATCGTCGCAAACGCGTCGACACTGAGAATGTCGGTCGCGTAGGTCAGGCGAAGCCCGTCAAAGGAGAGGCCCTGGAAGAACGTGGCAGTGTCGTTCACGCCGACCAACCACTCGCTACCGAAGCTGAGTTCTTGACGACCGACGCGCATGCGAATCGGCATCCCGAACATCTCGTTCGCTTCGATGTACGCCTGGTACATTTCGACGTCATCGTTGCTCACCGCGCGGCCATCGGCGCCGGTGATGTAGTTGGAGCGGAAATCCTCGCCCCAGATGTCGTAGCTATCCAGCTCGATGAAGGCCGAGACTTCATTCGTGAAGTCGGCTTTCACATTGAGCCGGGTGCGCTGTTCGACGAACGACAGGTCATTGCTGTCCTCGTCCCACGAAAACGCGCTCAGGATGCCATTGCCGTTGAAGGCGCCGGAACCGATTGCACGACGGGGGAGGAAGAACGCCGGCCAAATGATCTGATTCGCGGCAAGCACGCCAGGATTCGTGTTGACGGCTTTTGCCACATCAGAATTCGGGACATAATTCGAGTAGTAGGTCGCGCGAATACGAATTTCGCCGCCAACTTGAACATTCTGCAACTCGGCCGACGCCGGAAGAACCGAAATCAGCAAAGCAGCTGCGAGAACAATCATCAATGACTTTCGCATTGATTTAGATCTCCTTCCTATATCTTTGAAGCGGTATGGCCGCTTCCTATCCAGCTACGTGGAAACATCCACGTAACGCTGAGTTCATGACACACATCTATTTATTAACATCACATAACCGTGGTCTCGAAGGAAAGTCGCTTCAGACTAACTTCATCCCTCCTTTCATCCTTCGAAAATCAGACCACTCCTGATGGAAAAAAGCGCAACGTTGGGATTGACCATTTGCCCGAACAGGCATCCCCAGCTCAACAAAGCGAGCTGAGTTTAGCAGGAGGAACAGCGTTTGTCAAGCAATAACCTCTCCGTCCCCGCCCGCCCGGCGCACATCGCAACTAGCTTATGCAAAAGCACTTACGAGTCATCACACAGCCGAAAGCTTCGCACAGTCAAAAAAAAGCCCCCGCAGGCGAACCTGCGGGGGCAAGAATCGACGCGAAATCGATTAGAAGCAGAGCTTCGTTTCGACAAACACGTAGTCGGCGTCTTGGTCGTCGGTGCCGCCGTTGAACAGCAGGCCGTTGCCGGACGAGAAATTCCCGTCGCTCAGGCCATCGCCGACAAACAGGTGGGCCCAACCGGCCTTGAACGACAGGTCTTCGCTGTAGTTATACGTAACGTACAGGCCGACTTCGGTTCCAAGGTAGTTGTCGGTCTCCTGGGTCCAGAAGGAAAGATTCGGAGCCAAGGGCACCTTGAATCCGCCGAACGTGAAGTACGCCGGCTGATCGAAGGCTTCGAGCGTCTCGAAATACGACGCGGCCAACAACACTTCGATGGATTCCGTCGGCTTCACGCTAACGCCGGCGCGGGCAACCCATGCATTGGCCAGGTCGGTATTGTCAAGGAACTCGCTGTACTCCCAATTCGAGAACAAGCGGTTAAAGCTCACGCTCGACTTCGGGTTGAAGGCGT
>JBAZRU010000102.1:0-2571 GCA_041662805.1 Candidatus Hydrogenedentales bacterium
CAACGCCTCTTTCCGACGCCATCACGGAAACGGACCCATCCGTGTGCAGCCACATCTCGGTCCATACGAGATGATGCAGTTCGTTCGTCCAGACTAGGATATAGTCGAGCAGGGGGATGATGCCGAGCAGGACCATGTTTCTAGTTGTGAGCCAATGGCGTTCTTGCGCATAGATGAGTGCGAATATGACCCAGACGTAAGGAATCGTGACGATGCCGATGTAGCGGAATTGGGTCCAGAGGATTTTTGCCGCCAGGCCTTCGCTGGCGAGTTCGGCGGCTTCCCCGAAGGACCACGTACCGGCGGCGATCACGAGCACCATGAGGGGAACGGCCCCGGGCTGGGCACGGCGGCGCCAAAGCACTGCCGCCAAGAGCAGCGCGAAAAGCGTGGACATGAAAAGCGCCCACATGGAAAAACTGAAGTGATTCACCGTCGCGAAACCCCACACCCTACGCAAAGGGTAACGCCCCGACAACACCAACTGCGCGCGAGGTCCTTTCTTCCGGATTGAATCGAGAGAGGCCAACCTCGACCGCGCAGCAAAGCAATGCACACCTAGTACAATAAATATTCAGACTCATTCTAATTGACGGTGCGGTAAATGTCCACGAGTTTCTGCGAAAGCAAGCCCCCTTGCGCCTCCCCCCGAACCTCACTACAATACCGCGCAAGCAAGCAGACCAATGCGTCCTGGATTCCCTCTCTATCTTTACGCCCTTGCGCACCATGAAGGAGAACCGTATGCACGGCATCATTCGTCTCTCTGTGTGCGGCACCCTTTTGCATCCGGACGCGTCCGCGCGCTCGTTCTCTCTCCTTCTTCAATTCAGAACCCAGAACTTCGAATCCAGAATCGGAGGTCTCCATGGCTCACGGCGGTAAACTCGTAGCGCGCGCGCTCAAAAGGGCTGGCGTAGACTGCATTTTCACGCTCAGTGGCGGCCACATCATGCCCATCTACGACGGCTGCCTGGACGAGGGCATCCGCATTGTCGACGTGCGGCACGAACAGGCTGCCGCGCATGCAGCTGATGCATGGTCGCGTGTGAGTCCCGGCAAGATTGGCGTTGCCGTGGTTACCGCCGGGCCGGGCGTGACGGACGCGGTGACGGGCGTCGCGAATGCGTGGCGCGCGAATTCGCCGTGCCTGCTGATCGGCGGGCAAGGCCCTTTCGCCAACACCGGTCGCGGCTCGCTGCAGGAAATGGACCACGTCAGTCTGATGAAGCCGATCACGAAATACTCAGCGACGTGTTACGACACCGAGCGCATCCCCGAGTACATCGAGAAGGCAATCCGCCATGCCGTCTCCGGAACGCCTGGCCCTTCGTTTCTCGAACTCCCCATCGACATCCTTATGAACGAAGCCGACGTAGACAAGGCCGTCTATCCGGCGTTCCAAACGTCGCCACCGATGCTCACGCCCCGGCGCGACGACGTGCTTGCGGCGTTGCGCTTGCTGCAAAAGGCGGAGCGGCCCGTCGTCATGGCGGGCACAAGCGTGAAATGGTCATGCGCGCAGCCGCAGCTTAACGCGTTCCTCGCGCGCACCAACATCCCCGCGTACGCCAACGGCATGGGCCGCGGTGCAATCCCACGCGACTCGAAGCACTTGTTCAACCGCACGCGCCGCAAAGCCCTCACCGAATGCGACGTGCTGATCCTCGCAGGCGTGCTTCTCGATTTCCGCATGAACTTCGGACGCGACATCCCCGAGTCGACGAAGATCATCCAGCTCGAAATGGACAATCTCCTCATCGGCCACAACCGCGCCGCCGACATTGCTCTCGTCGGCAACCTGGCGTGTTCCATCGATGCGATGCTCTCAATAATGGACGAGGAAAGGATCGCGCTCGACTTTGCACCGTACAGCGCCACGCTTCGCACCGCGGAAGACGCGACGGCCAAGGAGACGATCCCCTCTGACGCCGTGCCCATCGAGACCCCGCGCTTCTGCCACGAGATCGCGCAGTATGTCGGCAAGCACGACGACATGATCATTATCGGGGACGGCGGCGACGTGGTGGCTGCCGCGGCCAAAGTCGTGCCCATTCCCAAGAACGGCGGATGGATGGACCCCGGCCCCCTCGGCACGCTCGGCGTCGGCATGCCCTTCGCCCTCGCCGCCCAACTCGCCCACCCCGATAAGAAGGTTCTCGTCATCTACGGCGACGGTTCCTTCGGCCTCAACGGCTTCGAGTTCGACACCGCCGTCCGCTTCAACCTGCCCATCGTCGCCATCGTCGGCAACGACGCCGCCTGGGGCCAAATGCTGCGTCCGCAACTCGCCTTCTACAAACGCCTCGCCGCCGTCCAACTCAACCACACCCGCTACGACAGGGTCGTCGAGGCGATGGGCGGCTACGGCGAGTTGGTCGAAAACCCCAACGACATCCAACCCGCCCTGCAACGCGCTTACGCCAGCGGCAAACCCGCGTGCATCAACGTGATTCTCAAGCAGGAACACGACTTCAAGGGCGGGGCGTATATTTGAAGTCTTCTTGGACGTATGGAATCCGAGAGTGAGAGAGCACGGATACTGCCAGGGGGACTGGCAAAGGAGGTCGC
>JBAZRU010000102.1:2581-14360 GCA_041662805.1 Candidatus Hydrogenedentales bacterium
GCAGTGGCCGAAGGTCACTGAAACGAAGAAGTGGGGATTTCCTGCCTTCTACGTCAATGAAGTCCTGTTTCTCCTGTGGGTAGAAGAGGGCCCTGTATTCACATGCTTGTCGCCAGAGAAGCGCGAAAAGGCAATTCGAGACTATAGGGGACAGAGTTTCGAACACAAAGGGAAGCACTACGAGGATTGGTGCCTAGTCCCCTGCAAGACAGACAATGAGCTGAAGGCCATAGAGTTCCTGATTAGGGCCAGCTATCAGGCAGGCCACCTGAAGTAGGTCCACATGAGAAGGAGTGCCACGATTGGTGTCTCCTTTATAATCGTCAAAGGAGATATAACTACGGTTGGTTGGAAGCACCGCGAGCGACGGCGAGCGCTAAGTCGCCTCAGGCGCCCCGTCACCCCCAGTAGGACCTATTTCGGCGGCGCCCCCATGCCATGCGCCCTTTCCCAGAACTGCCACGTCAAGAATCTCAAGATACCAGTCACAGATTTCACGCGGCATCCGTCATTGGTGTAACAGCCCTCGCATGTAAGATGGCACAATTTTGAGGACCGAAAGGGCAACACCATGTTTAGAACAAAAACGATAGGGGATGGCGCGATTGTCCGCCGCGTGTTGGCTGGCCGCCGAGAGGACTATGGCGAATTGGTCCGCCGCCACCTACCCGCCGCGTTCGCGGTTGCGGTAGCACTCACGGGCAATCGCACTGACGCGGAAGACGTTTCCCAAGAATCGTTTCTGAAAGCATTTCAATCGCTGCACACCCTGCGCGAACCCCACAAATTCGCCGCGTGGCTCGTTAGCATTGTCCGATTCGCAGCGTATGACTTCCGGCGAACGCGCTCGCTCACGGCAAGAGTGGAGTCCAAGTTCGAAACGGCGGAGCCGGTTGTCTTGCCGGAGATGGAGAAGCGCGAAATGCGGTCACTCGTGCACGAGCAAATCGATCATTTGGAGGACGAGCTTAAAGAAGTCCTCTTGCTGCATTACTTTACCGGGCAGAATTCAAAGGTCATCGCGGAGTTGCTCGGCATCTCTCCGGAGGCCGTTCGCAAACGCATGCAACGCGCGCGGGAAGCATTGGGCGAACGCCTCTTGGCCACACTTGGAAAGGAGCCGGAACTCGAACCGCTCTTGAAGAAGCGTGAAATGCGCATCGTCGGAGCCATCCTGGCTGCTCCCTGCCCTTGGGCGACAAGCGCAACCGGCGGCGCGGCGGCGCACGCAGGTACGTCGTTCTCGTCGCTGCTCGAGCTGTCCACGGCCAAAATCATGGGGGGCATCTTGATCGTAGCGGCCTGCCTCGCCGCCTGGCACGTTTCGACCACGCGTAATGACGCCTCGTCGCAGCTCGCGGTTACCCCAGCAGGGATGGAGGGCCGCGGCGCTTTTGCGACGACGAACGACGTGCAGGAAGCAGGTCCACCTCCAGAACAATCGATTGACACGAGCGCGCTTGTGTCCGAACTCGCCAAAGCTGTGGAAATGAGTCAGAACGTAACGGCGCAGCACGGCGTCATTCGCGGGCGTGTCGTAGACGCAAGCGGCGCCCCTGCTTCGGGAGCGGACGTATCGCTGTGGCAAGCGTTTCGCGGAGACAATTGGGTAACGAGGCGCGAAGGAAAGGCGAAGAGCCAGACCGCAAACGAGGCGGGGATCTTCGAGTTTGGCGGGCTGAACCATTCCGAAGTTTTCCCCTACACATCGGAGTACATCGTCGTCGCGCAAACAGACCATGGTTTCAGTTGGGCTCACACATCCCTGGAACCCGAGTCGCCAGAACAAGACGTCACCTTGAGGCTTGAGCCCTCCGCAAGCCTGTCGGGCCGTGTGGTGGATGGAAACCGGAATGGCATCGCGGGCGCGGAGGTCTACCCGAAACAACGCCTCGAAGGCGATGAGATCACGTACTACGTAGCACCGGCGCTGGCCGTTGTGACGAACGCCAATGGAACGTTCAACTTTCCCGCCTTGTGGGAGGGGCGCTGGAATTTCGACGTACGTGCGCCGGGCTTCGCGGCAACGACCTCGGATTACTTCATCACCGGCACGAGCGGCAACACCATACCGATGGAGCAGGGTATTGTCGCGTTGGGCAGGGTCGTTCGAGCAGACACGCGGCAGCCAATTCCGAATGTCGAGGTGCGTCTATTTCCCAAACGCTCGATTGAGAAGACAGAAGTTACAACAGATGCCGAAGGGAAATTCCGCTTTGCGGACTTGGACAACACTGCCTATGAGGTCAGTCTGCACGATGACAATTGGGTCCTTGCTGAGGGTCCCGCCCTTTTCTACGCGGAACCGGGCACGAAGATGAACGAAATCGTGCTGCAGGCTGCGCAGGGGGCGGTGGTAGAGGGCCGCCTGATTGACGCCGAAACAGGCGCAGGAATTCCCGACATACGGGTAATCATGGAGGATAGGGAAATCCACTGCGCCAGCTTCAGTAAGAAGTCCGGCGCAGACGGCCGCTTCAAGGTATCGGGACTGGCAGCGGGATCGTATGTAGTCTCGTACGACCATCCCAAAGGATATCCGGCCTACGAGCTTCACACGGACCCGGATATCACGGTGGAGTTCGGGCAGATGGTCCGCGACTACACGATCGCGCTGAGCAAGGACCCTTCCATAAGCGGCAAGGTCATTGATGCTAAAGGCCAGCCACTCAAGGGAGTACACCTGTGGGCCTTGGCCGCCCCGGACCACCAGCAGTACTGCGATTCGGCGGAGGACGGGACGTTCGTGCTTTCGGGCTATGCGCCAGGCACGGACGTTCTCACCGTGCGCGTGGAAAAACAGGGACTTGCCGCCGCCCCCGCTGGCCCCCTAACCATCCCCGATGGCGGTTTGAAAAACCTCAGTTTCACGATGGACCGCGAAGCTGTTGTTGAAGGCACGGTCACCGACGCCGACGGAATACCCTTGGAAAGGGCCGGCGTTATGCTCCAATCCAAGGAAGTCCCCGACGGCATAATGAGCGACACAACACGATTGGATGGGACATTCACGGTTAAGGGCCTATTTGCCTCTACGTATGACGTGCGTGTCTCGCCTAGAACTGAAGACGCCCAATCCTCGAGCGTGCCCGCAGGCGAGCCGATCACCGTGCAAGCCGGCCAGCACCTCACCGGCGTGCGCCTTGTGCCCGAGGCGCCAGTCGAAAGCGAGGAATCGGAGTCGACTCCGTCAACTTTGTAACGGTTATGTCCGCTCACAGAGGGGAGAAATCACCATCTTTGCAGAGTTCCGCTTCGGTCAACGGACTCTCGATTACCAAGTCTCGTAAGGCAACAGTCTCATGTCGGACAAAAATACAAGGAGATGACTTTGTCATTCACTCAATTGGAGTCACCTGCATACATCTTCTGGGGCTTCTCCAGAATCACGGCTTCTTCGCCGATAGGATTCCGTCGCCAAGGTCTTGCCAAATAAACTCGATTTCGTCGAACCCGAGTTCGCAGAGTGCTTCGTAGTGGAAGCGTTTTGGGAGACCATCATCTGTGCCTTCCCAGGCGTCGGGTGCAGCATCAGGAAAAGAGATCCCCGCATCGGCTAGCCCTATTGTGAGCTCTTCCCAATACTGGCCCCACGAGTCTGCACCGGAGGCTTTCATCTTCTCTTCCTGGCGGACCGACGTGAGTTGGCGATAGTACTCCGTGGTTTCCGCGACATCGCTCGCGAAGTGGTCAGAATTCAGGAAGCGGCCGCCGGGGTTGAGTGCGTCGAAGATGCAGCGATACGTCGTGTGTAAGCTGGATTCGCTGAGCCAGTGCAGAGTCGTCGCCGACATCACCAAATCGAAGCTGTTGCGATAGGGCTTCCACCACTCCGTATCGCGGAAATCAGCCTCCGCAAATTCGATGGCATGACTCGCTTCTTTTGCCACATGCCTGCCCATGGCAAGCAGGATTGGATTGAGGTCCACCGCGACAACGTACGCATTCGGATAGCGCCGAATCGCCTCGAACGACAAAGGCCCCGGCCCACATCCCAGGTCGAGAATTCGCACCGGCCTCTCTGGGTCCAGCCGCGCCATTTCAAGCAGCGTCCGGAACCGGTGCGCACGCTCGTGCGTGTAGGCGTTCATCATCGCCTCCCACCGCCGATACCAAGACGGCCAATCGAAAGCAGCGTTTTCGGAGCCCATTCCGTTTCCCCCGAGTTCTCGCAGGCGATCCGTCCCGATACTCCCAGGCAGACTATGCGCACCGTAAGGCCCGAATGGGCGCCAGCCTCGCACAAGCTTCCGGCGTCTCTGGGACCTATGCAAACTGCGATTCCTTTTGGTCCCTTTGGTCGTCTAGGTCGTTGTGCCTTGCTACCCCTGCCTACCTCTTACCACGGATTCGTCGCCGCCATGGCCCACGCGTCGAGCGTCTTCACTGTCGCGTTGCCGCCGGTTGCAGACAGTGCAATACCGACACTGTCCGGACGCGTGGGGTCGATGCGTTGCGTGAGGGCCTGACGCTCGTTGGCGAAGATCTCGAGGATCGATCGGTCGAGCAGAATGCGCAACCGCAGCGGTTCGCCGTCGTTGAGTTTGAATGGGGCCACCTGCGCCGTTACTTCCGGATTGTCTCCGCCACCAACAGCGACGATGTACGAAACGTGTTTCAAGTATCCACCCTGCGACGACTTCCCAAGTTCCACGCGCAACGTTCCCGCGGCGGCGTCGTAGATGATCGGCGTCTCTTCTTCGCCGTTGGGCGAGCGGCGCACGGCAATCGCGATCTGCTTTGCATCGCCCGGCTGAATCTCCAGCGCGAGATCGAGGCATTCGCCGTGCACGTCGTCGAGCGTCACCGGCTTGCCGTCGGCTAACGCGATACCTTCTTTGTGTCGCGGGTCATACCGCAGCGCCTCGACTTCTTTTACCGGGGCCATCCGCAGCGTGCCGTCATCCGCAAGCCACAGGTGGCGCGGCAAACTCATCGTGCCGCTCCACCCCGTCTTCGGCGGTTCCTGGCCCGGCATGAAGTCCAACACCCACGCCCACATGATGCGGCGGCCCTGATTGTCGAGAAGGCTTTCCGGCGCGAAGAAGGTGCCGCCGGGCCAGTTCATCCACGCATGCGTTTCGGGGTAGAATTTCTCGTTCTCCCAACGCCCGAGGTAATAGCGGCAGCCGCGCTTGTGGCTGATGCACAGCAGCATATGTTTGTCGCCGATCTTGAAGAAATCCGGACACGAAATGTCGTCGTCCGCGTTGATCTCGGGCAAGTCGTGATCGAGGAAATTCCCGACGTACTCCCACTTGTCGAGATCCTTCCCTTTGAACAACGTTGCCGGAACGCCCGAGCCCGGCATGCCGCCGAAGAGCCCGTAGTACGTGTCGCCCTCGACCCAGCCGTGCGGGTCCCACGAAGTGTATTTGCCGAAGTCGGGGTCTCCCTCCTTCGGGTTGGGGACGATCGGATTCGATGCGAGCTTGGTCCAATGGATGAGGTCGTCGTCGGAACTGGTCGCGATGCAATTGCCCGCGTTCACACCGTGATACAGGGCAGTCGCTTCGCCCTTCAGATTCACAAACGCGTTTCCGCTGAACATGCCTTGATCAACGTCGCCCGGTCCGGGAAACAGCGGCGTGGGATGAAACTGCCAATGCACGAGGTCCACGCTCGACGCGTGTCCCCAGCAGCAACCGCGCTCGTCCTGGTAGATGTAGCTGAGATGGTACTTGCCTTTCCAATATAGCGCGCCGTTCGGATCGAAGGGCATGCAGATACCCTCCGGCACGACGAGGTGATAGGCCGGGCGCTGCGGATCGTCGATAAGGCCCATGCGATGTGCGCGCGCGATGCGCGTCGTGTCGTTCGCCTGAGGGGGAGACAAGGTCTGCGCGGCAAGGCCATCTGGAGCGGCGACCAGGAAGCTCCCCTTTCCGTCTAGGACAAGCTTTCCATCTTCGACACGCGCGTTGCCCATTAGCAGCGTCTCGGGGAAGAGGCCCATCTCGTCGCGCACACGCCCGTCCTGGAACGTCCACCACGCCAGCGGCTTGGGGTCGGAAGCCTGGTCGGGCTTCAGGGAAGCGATCTGTTCCGGCGTCAACGCACTGCCGTAGATCCGCGCATCGTCGATGGCCCCCGCGAGGCATGCGTGGTCGGTGGCCTCGAGGTGCCGCAACCCCATGACGACAACGCTGCCTGGCCCGAAGGACTGCGCGCCGTCGATGGTATAGTGCGTGTACGGTTGTCCATCGCGAAAGAGGGTGATCTCCTTGCCGCGGTAGACGACGGCTATCTGCACGCACGTCTTGGGCCCCGCGCTTTCCGCCGGGTTCGCGCCCTGGTCCTTCGCGGTCCGAGAGAAGCCGTTGCTGCCCGCCATCCATTTCCCCGGTGCGACCTCGCCAAACACAATGCCGTCGAAATGGGTCTTGCGGTCGTCCAACGTCAACGCGCTTCCTCCTCGTTGATCGAGGCCGTTCAAATAGAGCCACGCAACCAAGGTCTTGTCGGTCAGTGTCGGCATTTCCGGCGCTTTCGCAACAGCCAAAAAGCTCGACGCGATGCCGACGAAGGCTATCAGCGATCGATTGCCCCAGTGATGAATACGCGGTAGTGATAGACGCATAAGGCTCGACTCCTCAGCCCTTCCGGGCATGACCCCCAAAAACGCTGCCGGGCGCTGGTCGATAGGCACCGGCGCGCACACGGCAACACTTGGCCTTGAGCCTACAGCGGTTGCGTGAGCAACTACAAGGAACGCCGCAGCCCGGTCTCCGCACTACGTGATAACCGGGCCAGATTGCGTATTGGATTCCGGGCGAATTCTCTTGACGATGTTCCATGCCGGATGTAGCATGAATCAACGGGCAGTGGAGCCAGTGAAAGGAGAAGTAGTATGAAACACCTTGTTCGGATCTCGTCCTCTCGTGTGCCGGCCGTTGCATGCCTTTCGTTTGCCGAGTGCTTTAACGGCGGCTATCCAATCTGTTGTGGAGAACCCAGCGTTGTCGATTGCATTAAATGCAGTTTCGGATTTGGAAGCTGCAAAGAAGACGTTTAGTCTTGCCCGGCTTCGGAAGCTTCGTCTGAACACAGAACAACAACCTCGTATGGGGCGAGGGCAATCGCGAGATCTTCGCTCCATGCGAGGTTGGTTGATCTCCCCAAATTCGATTCCAGCTTCATGGCCTTGAGTCCCGCCATCCGCGTGAGGCGCAGCTTCTGTTCACCTGCCTTATTCTGTGTTTCGGCAAGCACGATCCCTGTCTTCTTCGTCACGGGATTGCAGTAGACCTTCGTGATGATGTGCTCCGATGCATCGCACTGGATGCCGTCCTGGTCGCGGAAATCCGCGTACACGTAGTACGGCGCAACCTTGCGGCGCAGTTCTGCATTGCGGCGGACGTGGTCGGCGAAGGCCGGGTATTTGTCGATGGGCGCATCCCCGCCGTCGATCTTCATGTCGAGGTGCATTTTGTACGCGAACGCTGTATTCACCTCCGCATACTCGAGCGCGTCAACTTCATGGCTCGCAAACACCCACGGCATCGTGTAGAGAATCGGCTCCGGGAACGGCAGCAGGATGTTCCAGTCCCACGAGCTGTCGCACCATTGCCCGGTGAACTCGTTGAGGCATTCGGAAATCACCACGCCCTGTTCGTTTGCCTCGCGCACAAGCCTTCGGACTTCTGGCAATAGCTTCGCGAGTCCGTCCACATATACCCGGTCGGGCGTCGTTTCCACGTGGACCTCGTTGTAGTCCACCAACATCTTTTCGGATATCTGATCGAGTTGGGTGTTGCCAAATCCGTACTGTTGGACAATCCGGCGTATCGATTCGAGGAAGTACGCACGGTGCTCCGCGCATGGCGCGACTTCGTGGTGGAGCATGGCGCGGTTGCGTGTGATCGCTTCGAAATTGTGGCGCGCCCAGTCGCCCGCGTAGTAGGGATGGCCCTCCCGTGTTTTGGCCTCCCAACGGTGCCCGAACTCCTTGTGCTCCGGCATCTCCACATTCGCCAGCGTGCCGTTATAAAAGGGCATGACCTCGACGCCCATCGCGCGCACCTTCTCAAGCGCTTCGCGTAGGGCCGCTTCGCCTCCCCACGCCTCGTTGGGCACATAGCGGTACATGTAGTTGTTGTCGTGGCCGCCCGTCTGCCACCCGAACACAAGCAGGTACGGACATCCGGCCTTGAGCGATGCCTCCGCCATGGCGGGCAGGTCGGCGTAGGTGTTCACTTCGAGGCCGTCCTGGTGCTTCATGAAGTAGAAGTGCCACCCGATGGCTTCCGCGAACTTGGCGGGACGCCCCGGTTTGGTGATCCACGTCTCCAGCCACTCCCGGCGCTGTCTGGCCGGCACATGCCAATCCCCTTGATGCACAAGAATACGAATCATCGGGGATTCCCACGATTCTCCCGGTTTGATGCGGCGCGGGTGTATCGTAACCGCATCGAGTGTGCGCCGGACGGGGTCGCGGTCTTTCTCGACGATCTTGTGGATATTGAAATCCATGATCGAGAAGTCCCGATGACGGCCTTCCAACGCGATGCCATGCTTCTCATTGCCGAGGTCGCACCACGGCGACGCCATGTGGCCCGGATACCGGGCGTCCTTCTTCTGCGTCCACTCGTTCCAGGTGTGGTGGTCGCCTCCGAAGTCCTTCCCGAAGGGATCGTCCAGTTTGCGGCCCCAGAAGTGCGGCCAGACGAATTTCGCGCCGGGGAACGGACCCAGCCCGCGCACCCACGGGAACATGACTTCCTCGATGTTTACGGTGCCCGTGTTGCTCACCCGCAGCCGGGCTTCGATCGCGTCATCAACGAGAGTCAGGGTTACGGTGGCGGAAGCGCCAGGCTGTACATACGTAAGTGTCGCGGTCGAACCTGAAACCTGAATCGCCGGCATAGAGGCGTCGATATGCGCGAAATGCCGGTCGCCTTCCGGGGCAATCAGCCGCCAGAGCAAGGCTCTGTCCGGCGCGGTAACATATTCGTGTCCGATTCGCTTGTCCCGAATCGAAGCAAAGCCGCCCGTCGCCGGATCCAAAGTGACCGCTACGCCTGCGCTTTCAAATGTCATGCCAATTACTCCATTCATCCGCTTGGTAATTACCAATAATGTACACGGATCGCACAGAAGAATGAAAGGGGTGCGCCCCCCGTGGACACTCGGACAATTCGAGCGTGTTCGGCATCTTGGCATGTACCTCTCCGGGCGGGCGTACACAATGAAGACTTCATCTGCCGACGCGGCGCCCAATTCTGCCCTTGAGGGGTGCACCGCGCACTTTGACGATTCAAGGGGGGGGTCTCCGTGTTGCTCTGACGATACAGGGGGGGCACCCGAGTTGTTTTGACGATTCAAGGGGGGGTGCCCCGCGCGGGACCCCGGACTGCGCTCCGGAACCGGCGTCAGGAGATTGGGAACGGGACTGCGTGGGCATGCTTCGACCCTCGAATGTTAACTCCCCCTATATATATGGGGAGATTTGTTGCACTCGATTAGGGCGGCGAACGGCAGGCCAGTCGGAAATCCTGACCAGCGGCGGCACCGCGCATCCTGCCTGAGCGGTCTACTCTCTTGCCGGCTCCGGCGGAGGGGTTGCGGGGAACCAGCGCAGTCTATCGGCCTCTTGGGAATACGGCAAATGCGGGCAACGCCGCACCATGGCCTTGTAGAAACGGTCGGCGGCCTTCGGGTCGCGGTCCTTAATCCATGTGCCGCCCCAATACAGCGCATAGGGGATCAGAGGATCGTTGTCGGGCAAGGCATCTGCGGCTTTCCACATGAGATTAGCCGCGACATACCGGTAGTGGAACCGCTTGTTGGGAATCGGCGCGCTCTTCCAGACGCGCTGCATCTCGTTGTCGCTTGCGGATAGAACCTTTGCTGTGGATGAATTCAGTGGTTTGTCGGGCTTCGATGGGCCCACGTTTCCCATATACATTATCAGTGGGCTCATATTGGGCTTGTAGGTTCGATGATAGGTGGGTCCGCCAATCTCAAGCATTCCTTTCAGGTAAGTCCAATCTGGTTCGATTTCTGTCCCGAGGAATTCCATGCCATTTCGGTGTATACACTCGGCCGCCGCCAGATAGTGGAGGGCGGTCTCCCGATCCGGGCTCTTTCTTGAACCCTTCCCCGTCTTATTCGACGAAGCGCCTTCCAAGCAAATTGACTCACTTTTCGTAGCAGACCGCAGGTCCTTCGCGAGGTTAGATAGAGTCTCCCGCTCATACTCGGCCATATAGCTGCGCGCCAATTCCAATTCACCGGCACGCATGAACCTGCGCGCCAAAACTCCGCGCAGCATTTCCATCCGCGATTTCTTCTGGGAATTCCAAATGGAGTCTTCCAAGGGTAAAAGGTACGCAGAGTCGCCGACGTGACTATCTACGAAATCGCGAAGCTCAGCCGTCGTCAGTACGCGCTCGGCAATGTATGCGGCATCGAGCCAGTAGTCGGAGCGCAGAAACAGATCCAGCGCCTTTGCATACTCTCCGCGACCGAGCAAGAGCACACCCAAGTCCGCCTTAACATCATTTGTTGTTATCAATGGCCAGTCACTCCCCCCCCGCGACCACGCCTCCTCCGGAGGGAAGGAATCAGTCAACCCATGCAGCAACCCCACCGCAGCGCCAATATCGCCCTCACGGAGCAGGATCTTTGATTGGACCCATAGCGAGTATGGCGACTCCGGCTCTGCCAGCTCCAGCCACTGTTTCGCATTCTCCATGTCCCCGCAGGAATAGGCGGCCCATGCAAGGCGGTCGGCGTCGGGAAAGGGTCTCTCTGCGCCCGACTCGCGAATTGCGCGGTACAAATCATTGCTCAGCCGTGTCTCATGATAAGGACTGGAGATCATCCATGCTGCCAAGACTTGTCTGCACAGGGAGTCCTCGGTAACTCGGGGGTCGAATTGCTCGGACTTGCAGGCCATCCAGCACGCACTCTTCAGTGATCCATACCACACGTATTTTTCCGAATCCTCGCTTCGCTGAAAAAGGTGGAGATAGTGCTGAATCGCGGCGGCATGTTCTCCTGCGTACATCTCAGCTTGCGCCTGCCAACCTAGACTCACTTCGGCAAGTCCCAACGAATCGTGAAATCCTGCATCGGCCAACTCCCGCACCTTCGCATAGAACGAGACCGAAGAGGCAGGGTCCGTTTGCAGCGACGCCTTGGCAATCATGTGAGCAGCCCACGTGGACTTGAAGCGGCGTTCTTCTTCCGGAAGATCCAGAAGTAGTTTCCATTCGCGGAGCGCCACCTCCTTCTCCCCCTTGTGGTAAGCAATTGCCCCCCGGCAGTAGTGGGCAAATTCCTTTGGGATCGACTCGAGCAACACGGCCTTGTACAGGTCTGAAAGCGCATTCGGCTTGTCGAGGCTCCCCCCCGCTTCAAGCGTCCGTGAGTCAGAGGATGTCTCAGCGCCAGACGGCTGGAGGTCTTCTTGGTTTTGGAAGTTGTGCTGCGGTTGAGGTGGATTGGCCGCCCGAAGAGCCCGGTAGCCAACAAGTAGAGCTGCAATCCGATCGGACTCTACCTCCAGACTCCTCAAAGCAGCACGAAGGTCTTCAACATCGGTATTGAGGGTCGAGGACCATGGCTCAGACTTCTTTCCGGGTTCGCTGCTTCCCCAGTTTGCATTCAGGTCCACACCGAGAATTCTCGAAAGCTCATGACGAAACGACGCCACCGGCATGTTCAAGGCGCGAGCTTCGTCCCCGGACAGCAGGTATGAGTTGGGATACCTTGGGCCGCACGCAAACGCGGCGGTTGCCCCTGTCAACGTCGCCAGCAGCAAAGCCACGAGAGA
>JBAZRU010000103.1:0-14353 GCA_041662805.1 Candidatus Hydrogenedentales bacterium
CCAGGGTCTGAATAAGCAGGTAGGCCGCAACTGCCAGCAGGACCCATTCGAAGCCGGGGCCTTCCACAAACAAGATCCTGCATGCTTCAATCATCACTGCGGCCGTCACAAGTACAAAGCCGGCCCGCAACGCGAGCGCCACGAGCACTGCTGCCCACGTCGGCACGGGAAGGCGCATCACCCGTTTCGAGAAGCCGCCGACCAATTCGCCGGTGTAGTCGGGATTGAGGACGAGCAAAAGCGCTGTCAAGAAGGGAGTACCCAACACGCCCAGCGTCAGAATCTCTTCACTGCTCGCCCATACGTTGGAACCGGTGATCCACCGGTACATCAGCATGAGTACAAAACCCATGGCCGTGCACACGATGGCAATCACTCCGCCCACGCGGCATTCTTCCCAGGCCAATGCTCGAATCTTGCTACCCATGTCGCTGCGCTCCCCTTGCTTCGCGACGTGTGCGGTTATCGACGTCGTTTCCATAATCACGCCACCGCTTGCAGGGATCGGTCGCCCGTCACGCGCGCCACGAAGATTGCGTCCAAGGTGGGCACGGATTCTTCGAGGATGCGCGCGCCCGCGCGTTCCAATGCCTTTCGCGTAATGTCCGCGTCGCCGTGGGTGACGACGGCCCATTCGCGGCCTTCGCCCTCCACGTGCAGCACGCCTTCAACCTTGGGGAATGTCTTCATGTCCGAAGTGAATTCGATCACGCGCCGTTGATGCGTTGCCTTAAGTTCGTCCATCGACATCAGCAACGCAAGCCGGCCCTCGTGAATCATCGCGACGTCGTCCACCACGCGTTCCACTTCGTCGAGCAGGTGCGACGAGAACACAACCGTACGCCCTTCCTCGGCGACGGCGCGCATCACGACCGCGAGGATTTCC
This sequence comes from Candidatus Hydrogenedentales bacterium, assembly GCA_041662805.1. Classification (GTDB taxonomy): domain Bacteria; phylum Hydrogenedentota; class Hydrogenedentia; order Hydrogenedentales; family SLHB01; genus JAIBAQ01. The sequence goes on from JBAZRU010000103.1 coordinate 887, forward strand.
TTGCGCGCAACGGCGTCGAGACCCGACGAGGGTTCATCGAGCAACAGCAGCTTCGGCCGGTGTGCCAAGGCGGCGAGCAAGCCCGCTTTGGCTTTCTCGCCGCGGGAGAGGCTCCGAATCTTGGTCCCCGCGTCGAGACGGAACTGTTGGCGCAGTTGCTCGGCATAGGATTCGTCCCAGTCGGGAAAGAAGGCTTGTGTGTAGCGCATCAATTCCTTCACGCGCATCCAACGCGGGAGATCGCGATCCTCGGACAGGTACCCGATCTGCGAGAGCACGGCGGTTGGGTTGCGGGTCGGGTCCGCTCCAAATACGCGCACGGCGCCGTCTTGGGGCGTCAACGCGCCCAGCAAGTGCTTCATCAGCGTCGTCTTGCCCGCGCCGTTCTCCCCCACTAACCCAAACACGCGCCCCGGCGTTACGTCGAAACTCACTCGGTCGAGGGCAACTTTCTTGCCGTACCGGCACGTGAGGTTCTCGATCGTGATAATTGGTTCCGTACCCTGTTCCGTCATGACACTTGCGCTCCTTGTCCGCCGCCGTTCCCTGCCTTCAGCGCCCCATCGCACGCGCGCATCAACTCAATCAGTTGCTCCAATCCGTAGCCCAGGTGCCGCCCCTCCACCAGCAACGCCTCCGTCCGCTGTTTCAGGATCTTCCGGCACTCGTCATCGGTGAAGGGCGTGGCCCCGTTGGCCACATAGGTGCCCGCGCCACGCTTCTTGTAGATCAGCCCCGCGACCTCCAACTCCCGGTACGCCCGCACGACCGTGTTGGGGTTCAGCACAAGCTGCTGCGCCAAGGTACGGACGGGGGGCAGCTCGCTGTCTGGCTTCAAGCGCCCTGTGGCCACAAGGTGCTTAATCTGTTGAACCAGTTGGAGATAGAGCGGAAGGCCGTCGCCTTGATTCACCGATAAGTGCAACATGATGCAGTAACTCCCGCGCCGGTATGTTATCTCTGTATCGAAACTGTAGTACAATTCTTGAAAAAAGTCAAGGGGGAGTTCGCAGCGGTGCCTGTTCTTGCTGGTTTGCTCTGCAGAAGTCCCATCCCGCCAACAGCACGACAAGCGCTGGTTACCGTAACCGCTTGCCAGTGAATTGGATATGCGGTCACGGATTCGGTATTTGACTTTTTAGCAATTACATTGCACAATATCCGCAATGTGGATTCAAAGAAGTATATCCGAGACCATCCAGGGAGCCTTTGCGCAATTCCCTGTGTTGGTCCTGACGGGCCAACGTCAGGCAGGCAAGACGTCGCTAGTCCGCAATCTGTTTCCCCAAGCGGACTACGTGACGTTCGACATTCCGCGCGAAGCGGAGACAGCCCGACTGGATTTTGCCGCCTTCCTAAGCGCGCACCGAGAACCTCTGATCATTGATGAAGTGCAATACGTTCCCGAAGTGCTGCGCCATCTGAAGGCTGTCGTCGATCAAGACAGGCGGCCGGGACGATTCATCCTTACGGGTTCTCAGGATTTCAACGTCATGGAGGGGGTGACAGAATCTTTGGCAGGTCGCTGTGCCGTGTTGTCACTCCCTACCCTTTCCTTGGAAGAGCTATACGCACATGCGACGTTGGGAGAGGTGGATCGTTTCTGTTGGAGGGGCGGCCATCCCGAATTGTGGCAACGCCCGGAGTTGGACCGAGAACTCTGGCTCGGTTCTTACGTAGCGACGTATCTCGAGCGCGACGTGCGGAACACGCTGAATGTGGGTAGCCTCCGCGACTTCGATCGGTTCCTTCGGGCAGCCGCTCTGCGCGCGGGGCAATTGCTCTCATTCTCGGAGCTGGCGCGCGACGTTGGGATAACGCCAAATACGGCGCGGAGTTGGGTGTCCATTTTGGAGGCAAGCCGTCAGCTATTCCTGCTTGAGCCTTACCACGTAAGCGCGGGTAAGCGGCTAATCAAGTCACCGAAGCTCTACTTCTGGGACACCGGCCTTCTCACCTACCTACTCGGCTTTCGGGATTGGGGCGCGGTCGTGCAGAACCCCACATGGGGTGCAGTGTGGGAAAACCTTGTCATTTGCGAAATCCACAAACACTTCATCAACCAGGGCAAGCGTCCCCCTTGCTGGTTTTGGAGAACGGTCCAAGGACAAGAAGTTGACCTTTTGATTGAAACAGGACCCAAGCAGTTTATCGCCATCGAATGCAAAACCGGCGTGAACGCCGAACCCCGTTTCCTGAAGGGCATCGCAGCGCTGGAAAAGGCGTACGGCATCGAGGCAGTGACGCGCGGGGCCATCGTGTGCAGAACGGAAGTGGCGGTTCCACTGAGCGAACTCGGCAGATTCGCCGCCATACCGCTGACTGAAGTTCACTCGCTGTGCGACACGGCAGGACATATTGACGCGTTACCAAGACCGGGAGAGCAGCCATAAGGCCGTCCACAAGGCACATCTCTAGAGTCAACTGAAACTGGGGCCTCCCCCCCCTGCAATTGCCAAGAAGGCTCACAATAACGCGTCGCGTGCGGGCTCGACATTGCATGAACTATAATACTGTATAGTCATTGCTGCATATACCGCCACCGAATTCTCCGACATGCAGGATTGCATGAAGAAAGCAGTGGGAGTAATTTCCGCTATGATGCTGTTGCTTTTCTGGTTTGCCGCTCTCTCTGCCAGCTTCTGGGTGCCTCCGATCCAGTATGGGCTGCGTCGCGTTGATTGGACACTGTGCCGGGGACTTGCGGTGTTGCTCATATTCCTCCCTGGAACTGCAATCGCGGTGTTCCTGACCCATTTTGGCGCGATTATTGACGATTCACTCACCTGGATTTCCGTGTGCAATAGGCTCATCGGGCCGATAGTTGGAGTAACTTTCCGGTGTTTTTGGGCCTTCACAGGATTCAACCTCCTTCTGTGGGGCGCCTGCAGTTTTATCATCCGCCGCCAGTGTCGCTCAAGGTGCATACCCTACGTCCGCACGCCACGAAGGGCATTATTTGCGAGCGTTGTTATAGTCTTGATCCTTACCGGCGCCCCGACCTTCTATTTGTACAACTACAAGACACTGGAGGATGCCGTGGAGCGAGGAGATCTTGCACTCGCAGAGAAACGCCTCAAGTTCAATCTTCTGGGTGTGGATGCGAATACTGGCTGCATTACAAAAGTATCTTCACACGATACGGAAGCCGGTCCTCTCCTTCCGCGTGCGGCAGAACGTGGCGACCTGGAGATGGCCAAGTTTCTGGTAGAACACGGGGCCGACCTAAACAGATGTGGCGAGTGGATCTCCTCGCCAATTTGTGTGTCCGTCTGCATGGACCACTACGACGTGGCCAAGTATCTTTTGGATCAAGGCGCCGACCCAAACCTGGCCGTGAGAGCGGCTGCAGCGAAAAAGCGCACCGACTTCCTCCAATTGATTCTGGCGCATGGAGCGAGTCCATCCTTGGGTCTGCGGGATGCCGTGAATGCGAACACCTTTGAGAACCTTCAACTATTGATCGACCATGGAGCAACACCATTGGGGATCGACTCACAAGGAAGGACCCTACTTGATATTGCAGGTGCACAAGAGACAGACGCATGCTTTCGTCTCTTGTCTCAATACACGCATGATATACGCTACCCACATGGCTTCATCGAGTACGGCACAGTAAGCACTTTGGAACAGGCTTTGAGTTTCGGCATGGACCCCAATGCGGAGTATCGCGGCGCCTTTGGCAAAACGGAGACTCTACTTGCCCACGCTATTCGCCTTAACAGACAAGAATTCGTCGATACGCTTCTGAAGGCTGGTGCAAGACTAACAATTCGCACGCCCGGAATCCCTGCAAACGCATCAAGGGACACTTTTCGCCGATCGAGTTAAGTGCGGGGACGCACGTTTTCCGCTAACTCTGACTTCCGCTTCTCTCCTACATTCATTGAGGATTTCCGAGGCATTCCTTCACAAACGCGCAGATCTCGCGCATGCCTTGCGTAGCCTCGGGGAAGAGGGGCGCGCACGCGGGGTAGCAGTGGAAGAGTCCCTCCCCCACTGTCAGTTTGATGTCGACACCGGCTTCGGCGGCACGTTTCGCGAAACGGGTGGAATCGTCGAGGAGGAGCTCGCTGCCGCCGACGTAGATGCGAATGGGCGGCAAGCCGTGAAGGTCGCCGTATAGCGGGGAAATCCATGGATTGCCGGGGTCGTTGTCGCCCGCGTAATACTTGCTGAAAACCGTCTGCGCCTCTTTCCAACACAGCGTATCGACCTGGGCATTTGTCTTCAAAGAATCGCCGGAGTTCTTCAAATCCGTCCAAGGAGAAAGCGCGACGGCCCCGGCGGGAAGCGGAAGCCCCTGGTCGCGAATCGCGAGCAGCGTGGCAAGCGCCAAGCCGCCGCCGGCGGAATCGCCGATGAATGCGATCTTCCTGGGCGCGAATCCCTCCGACAGCAGCCATCGGTATGCCGCGACGGCATCGTCGAGCGCACCGGGAAATGGGTGCTCCGGCGCAAGGCGATAATCGAACACCAGCGCGTTGGTGCTACTTCCGTTTGCGAACTTGGCGACGATTCCGCGGTGGGCCTTGCACGATCCCGTGGCGTAGCCGCCGCCGTGAAAGTAAAGGATCGCGGTGTCCTTCGGCGCGTCCGCGGGCCGGACCCACTCCGCGTGAAGCGCGCCGATTTCTACGGGGGTGACTTCCGTGCCGGTAGGAAGCTTGCCGAAGAACCCGGCCCCGCGCTCGATCTCCTCCCTGAGCTTGGGGATGGAGGTTTCGAACGTAACGAAACTTCGCCTCTTCCATTGAAACTGCATGAGATGCCGGTACTTCAAGGCGAATACGAATAGTCTGCACTTCAGGCTTGGCACAACAACCTCCCGACGAACTCTTGCCTCGTCGCTAGTGCTTGGATTTCCCCGCGACTCGCGTCTCCAGGAACATCCTTTCGAGCATGCGCGGATCGGGCTTCTTGAATGTATCTGCGTGAACGGCTTTGTAGATGGCCAGACCATTGAACGAGGTCCAGAACACGAGGGCCTGAACTTTCGGGTTGCCCTTCCTTATGGTCCCGGCCCTCTGCCCCGCGGCCATGATGCGGGCAATAACCTGGTACGGTCTGCGGTATTCGCTTTCGATGACCGCCTTCGCCTCTTCGGGAATCGCGTCCGAAATCGTCGCTTGCGCAATCAGCACGCACGTCCGCGCGAAGTCCTCGCTTTCGTCCAGGCTCTTCAACAAGGCGTCGATGGCCATCGATATCTTCTTGTGCGGAGGGGCGTCCATACTTGCCAGACCTTTGCACGCCGCGTTCATCTTGTCGAAGGCAGTCCGGATGAGTTCCGTGAAGATCTCCTCCTTCGAATTGAAGTAGTGATAGAGCAAGCCGCTGGACATGCCGGACGCCGTGGCGATGTCCGCAATCTTGGTGGCGGAAAGCCCCTTGGCCGCGAAAAGCCGCACAGCGGCGGAAAAGATCCGTTCCTTCCGCGCATCCTTCATTTGCTGGTTCTGTTCCGGATTCCTTCCCATTGCGCATTTCCTATCATTAAATATTAATTCAATCAATTATAGTTCGCGATTCCCCGTCTGTCAAGGCAACACGGGCTCCCCCTTCCCATGGTTTACACAATTGTGGATTTCTGAGCTAGAATAGACTGGCGATCAAATCCGAATGTGGCAGTCGGAGAGAATGAGTGAGTCGACTCAAGGAAATCCAAGCTCTTGTCCGCAATGGGCTTTATTATTTGACCGAGCACGCCGACAACGAGGCATCGGAAGACGACTTCAGTATTTATGATGTGGAGCGCGGATTACTCACGGGAAAGACTCGAAGGACATGGCCGAAAGAGGGTAAATTCGAAATCATAGGTTCGGCACTCGACGGACGACGCATCGGGAGCGCTTGCCGCATCACGCAGACCGGCAAGGTTCGAGTGATAACGGTATACGAGGACAAGCCAAAACGATGAAAGGACAGTCCATGGGATTCTGGGAAGGCGAATCGTGCGAGTACTGCGGAGGCCCCATCATCGAGAAGCGCGTAACATTGCATCGCAAAGTGCGAGGGCACTATGTGATCGTGGAAAACGTTCCGGCGGGCGTCTGCACGCAATGCGGAACGCGCAATTATGCCGCCAACGTGCTGAAATCGGTGGAAGAACGGCTTCGCGAACGTCGTCAGGCAGAACGCGAAGTTGTAGTACCCGTCTATTCGCTCTAGTTCCAACTCATTTCGCGGAACCATTCATCTCCCGCAACCTACCCCAGAAAGGTCCAGACCATGCGGACTGTAACATCACTTCTGCTCCTCACCTTGGCGTCGTTCGCCGCATCGTATTGCGACGCGGCCATGACCGCCGACACTTTGCGCTGCGAGTACCTTGTGAATCCGCTCGCCGTCGATGCGCTACAACCGCGATTGAGTTGGACGGTTGCGTCGGAGCTACGCGGCGATGCGCAGACGGCGTATCAGGTCCTGGTTGCGAGCACGCCGGAGTTGCTAGACGAGGACCAGGGCGACCTGTGGGATTCGGGCAAGGTCATGTCCGACGCAACCGCGCAGGTTGCATATGCGGGCAAAGCGCTCGCGCCGGGCATCTCGTGTTGGTGGAAAGTGTGTGCGTGGGATACCGCGGGAGCGCCGTCGCCGTGGAGCGCCGCAGCCACGTGGCGTGTAGGCCGACTGACCAACGACGCATGGACCGCGAAGTGGATTGAAGCGCCGGGCGAGATCACGGACCGCCGTCCGGCGTCCATGTTCCGCAAGGCCGTGTCCATCGACAAACCCATCAAGCGCGCGACTGCCTACGCCACCGCGTTGGGCGTATACGAACTACGCATCAACGGCCAACGCGCCGGCGATCACATCCTCGCGCCGGAATGGACCGACTACAACGTGCGTGTGCAGTACCAGGCGTATGACGTGACGGCGCTTCTCGCGGCAGGCGACAACGCGCTTGCGGCTACCGTCGGCGATGGTTGGTATTCGGGACGCATCGGCCTTTCCAACATCGTGCCCAACGGCCCGGCTTGGGGGCACTACGGGAAGAATCCGAGGTTCCTTCTCCAATTGGAGGTCGAGTTCGCCGACGGCACGCGCCAGCAGATCATCACGGACAATTCGTGGAAGTGCTCGCTCGAAGGGCCCATACGCCGAAACGATATGCTCGACGGCGAAGTGCAGGATGGACGCAAGGAACTGCCGGGATGGGATAAGCCGGGGTATGACGACAACGCATGGGCCGCGGTGACGGCCAGCGATATCGCGGCGAAGCCGCTCCTCGTGGCGCAGTGCAATGAACCCATTCGCGTGATTGAGGAATTGAAGCCCGTCGCGCTGACGGAGCCGAAACCGGGTACGTTCATCTACGACCTCGGGCAGAACATGGTGGGTTGGTGCCGCTTCACGCACGAAGCGCCTGCAGATACGACGGCCACGTTCCGCTATGGAGAGGCGTTGAACGACGACGGCACGTTGTATACAGCGAATTTGCGTGGAGCGCCGCAGACCGATGCGTACACCTATCGCGGAGGCGGTCCAGAAGATTTCGAGCCACACTTCACCTACCACGGGTTCCGGTACGTCGAGATTACGGGCCTACCCGCGAAGCCCGAGCAGGATGCGTTGCTAGGCCGCGTGTTTAACTCGTCGTCGCCGGAGATCGGCGCGTTCGAGTGCTCAAGCGACCTGCTCAACAAACTCGCGCACAACATTCTCTGGACGCAGCGCGCAAATATGATGAGCGTGCCAACGGATTGTCCGCAGCGTGACGAGCGGCTCGGATGGATGGGCGATATCCAGGTGTTCTCGCAGACCGCGATCTTCAACATGGACATGGCGGGCTTCTTCACAAAGTGGTTGCAGGACGTGCGCGACGATCAGGCCGCCGACGGGCGTTTCCCCGATTTCGCGCCGCATCCTTTCGGCTATAACGAGCGATTCTCGGGCGTGCCCGCGTGGGGCGATGCGGGCGTCTTTGTGCCTTGGCGCGTATACGAGAACTATGGCGACACGCGGCTGTTGGAAGTGCATTTTGACGCGGCTCGCCGCTGGGTCGACTACATCCGCACGGCGAATCCCGATCTCCTCTGGAGCAAGGGGCGCAACAACGACTACAACGATTGGCTGAATGCGGATACGCTCAAACTCGACAACTGGCCGAAGACTGGCGGCGCGGTTCCTCCCGAGGTGTTGGCCACGGCATTCTTCGCGCGCTCGACGGAGTTGGTGGGGCGCATGGCCGATGTGATTGGACGCAACGACGACGCGGCGAAGTACGGCGCGCTCGCGAGCGACATCAAAGCGGCCTTCTGCAAGGCATTCGTCGCGCCCGATGGCCGCATCAAGGGGGACACGCAGGCCGGGTACGCGCTCGCGCTCAACTTCGATATGCTGCCCGAGGACATGCGCGAAAAAGCCGTCACCCACATGCTCGCCGGACTCGTCCAGTACAACGGCCACATCTCGACGGGGATTCAGACCACCATCCGCATGATGCTTGAGCTTAGCCGCGCGGGCCACGACGACGTGGCGTATAAGCTCATCAACAACCGCACCATGCCGTCGTGGGGATACTCTATCGACCAAGGCTCCACAACGATCTGGGAACGCTGGGACGGCTATGTCGTCGGCCGCGGATTCCAGGATCCCGGCATGAACTCGCTCAACCATTGGGCCATCGGGGCCGTCGGCGAATGGATGTACAAGACCATCCTCGGCATTACCCCTGGCTCCCCCGGCTACAAGCACATCATTATTTGCCCCGTGCCTGGCGGAGGACTCACGTTTGCGAAGGGACACTACGACTCTATTCGTGGCCGCATCGCCGTAGATTGGAAAGTGGATGGCGGCATGTACACGCTGAATGTGTCGATTCCCGCCAACACGACCGCGACGGTCTACGTGCCAGCAGCGTCGCCCGAGGCCGTGCAGGAAGGCGGCAAACCCGTCTCGGAAGTGGCGGAGGTCAAGCGCACCGATTCCGCACGCCTCGGTTTCGAGGCGTTCGAGGTAGCCTCGGGAACCTACGTGTTTACGGCGAAATAGGCGTCGGCGAGTCCGGGATCACCCTCAGCCCGCTTCAAATCGCACATTCGTACCGCCGGCCTAAAGCCGCCTCCATGCCTGCCTACACCCGCGCCCAGCCGGGAAAGCCCACTACAAAGCATGACCGAAGATGCTCGAACGGGGCGAGATGACGCCTCGTAGCAATCAGCGCAAAGTAAATTTAAGGTAATGTTTTGGCAAAAACTCAGTAAAATGATTTTTACAATAAAAGCAATTGACAATTCAGAGTCGCCGCATTAGAGTGAATCCGTCATGAACTCGGCGAAATTATCGTCTGCTGCGGACCTTGCCGGAAGCGGGGCAGCCGAGAAAATCGGAATCACGCATTTAGGAGAAGGACGCAATGAATCACCAAACGCATGCGCTAAGAAGATCGTGTTCAGGCCCAATAGGGCGGACTATTTTGCCTCTGGCACTTCTAGGACTGCTTCTGCCCAGTATGGCCGCGCAGGCAGGCATGGGCTTCTTGCCACCGGCGGCTTTGAACACCAATGCGGTTACCGACTCGGGACTGGATGAACAGCCCCAGATTGCGACGGACTCTTTAGGGCACTGGGTGGCCGTGTGGGACTCGAACGATACTTTGGGTGGGACCATCGGCTCGGAGCAGGACATTTTGTTTTCGCGCTCGACGGATAACGGAGCGACCTGGACGGCCCCGGCGGCCTTGAACACTAACGCCGCCACCGATACCGGGAACGATACGGGTCCTCAAATCACGACGGACGGGCTGGGCAATTGGGTATCCGTGTGGCTTTCCAACGATTCTCTGGGCGGGACCATCGGCTCGGACAATGACATCCTGGTCTCGCGTTCGACGAACAACGGGGCGACTTGGTCGGCCCCGGCGGCTCTGAACACCAACGCCGCCTCCGACACGGGAAACGACCGTTCCCCCCAAGTGACGACAGACGCGGCGGGGCACTGGGTAGCCGTGTGGTACTCAACGGATACCTTGGGCGGGACCATCGGCACGGACGCCGACATCCTGGTCTCGCGTTCGACGAACAACGGGGCGACCTGGTCGGCCCCGGCCGCCTTGAACTCGAACGCCGCCACCGACAGCGGGTTTGACCAATTGCCGCAGGTGACATCAGACGGAACAGGCCACTGGGTGGCGGTCTGGATTTCGGACGACACCCTGGGCGGGACCATCGACACGGACGCCGACATCCTGGTCTCGCGTTCGACGAACAACGGGGCGACATGGTCAGCTCCGGCAGCATTGAATACGAACGCAGCCTCCGACTTAGGAACCGACGACAGACCCGACGTAACGACGGATGGTGCGGGTCACTGGTTGGCCGTTTGGACTTCGGACGATGCGTTGGGGGGAACAATCGGCACGGACAGCGATGTTCTGTTCGCCCGTTCGACAAATAACGGGGCGACTTGGTCGGCCCCGGCCGCCCTGAATGCCAACGCCGCTACCGATTCGGGGAGCGACTATATGCCCCAAGTGACTACGGATGGAGCGGGCCGGTGGGTGGCCGTCTGGCACTCGAGCGACACCTTGGGCGGGACGCTCGGCACAGACCTGGACATTCTGGTCTCGCGCTCCACGGACAACGGGGCGGCTTGGTCGGCTCCGGTTGCGTTGGATTCGACCGCCGCCACCGACACAGGAATCGACGATAGATCGCAGACAGCAACCGATGGCGCCGGTCACTGGGTTGCCACGTGGCGCTCGAATGAGCCGCTCGGCGTCCCCTACGGCACGGACAGCGACATCATGTTCTCGACCATGGACCGCGCCACGGATACGGATGGCGACGGTATCGACGATATGAGCGAGACCAACACGGGAACGTATGTGGATTCGTGGGACACGGGGTCGGACCCATCCCTCACGGACACCGACATCGACAGTCTGCCGGACGGTTGGGAGGTTTCCTACACCCTCGATCCAAACGATGACGGCAGCGGCGACTTGGACAATGGGCCCTTGGGCGATCCCGATGGCGACGGATTCTCCAATTGGGAGGAATACGACCGCAACTCCGACCCGCGAGACCCCAACTCAGTTCCGTTGCCGGCACTGGGATTGATGGGGCTCATGGCTGCCGGTGTGGCCCTCGCAGGTATTGGGCTGACCTCCTTGCGACGCCGCCGCTAAGAGCACATACCGCGCCGGTCACCAGCCGGCTGGGAATCCACCCCTGGATGGTCCACCGCCAATGGACCACCCAGGGGTGTTGCTTTGTTTTCGGAGTGTCCACCTCCTCCGTCCTCCATCTACTCACATCAGACACTCTTGCATCGGACCGTGTTCGCCGTCGGCATTGCGTTTGATCGCCATTCAAGCTAGGCTAGTTCCATGGTACGCACAAAGACTCGTCTCTCAAAACAGGCAGCATGCTAAGAGGGGGAGGTTCAAATGACGAGGGTGGCTATGCTCGTCGGACTTGGCTGGGCACTTGCTCTTCCATCCTACGGTGACCCTTCGCCAGCCCCACAGGAAGAAGTCCGCAAGCGCGTGATGGACATCGTGGCCGCGATGGAGCCACAGTACGCAAAGCGCGCTGAACTGCTCAAACGTTCCACCGGCTCGTGTCGAATGGACTTGTATTTCGAAGAAGGGGAAGTCGATGCCGATGAGATGAAGGCTCGTCTTGAGAATGCACTCGGAGCGGACAGCGCAAATGACTCCCTCCAATGGCAGAACGTAGCCGAGATTGCGTGGAAGCAGCGCGACGGCGACCTCCGCTTCGATGTCGTCATTCAGAAGCAAACTGGCGACCAACCACTTCGGACCTTCCCACCTCAGAACAAGCGCAGTGCTGTCAGTGCGGACCAGAGCATTCACTACAATGTCCTAGAGAATTCCGCCTACATTGATAAACCACCTGCCAACGCTGCCAATCCAACATCCGTGAAGAATCGTTTTGAAGTTGGTGCGTTGTACACGTTCCGAGAACCCGCATTGCCTTCACTGCTGAGAGACACAGCGGAGAAAGGAATTCTGCCCATCATCACGGAGGTAACCGTGCGTGGGATTCCATGCATTCGGCTGGAGTACACAAGAGAGAAACGAGCGCCAAATAAGGGTGACGAGGTCCTGGCGAAGACGACTGCGTATTACATTCTCGCGCCGGCGCAGGGATACTCCCTATTGGAAGGGATGGCTTCGGTAAAGAGCTTCTCTGAGGGGATATCTCAACGAGAAATTCTGACACGCTACTACAATGCCGAATACCATGAATGCGCCACGCAACCGGGAGTTTGGTTGCTCACGCGAGTCCTCGGTTACATGCGCATCCCTTGGCAGGAGGGAGCCGCAGACGCCATCAAGGTCATATTCAATGAGACCGAAGTCGCAGTTGATGTGCCTGAGGTAGAGTTTTCGTTCCAAGGGTTGGGGCTTCCCGAAGGGACTCTGGTCGACGATAAGCGCGAGACCGGCAAGACAATCAGGATGGAATACAGGGGCGGCGAACTCGTTCCAAAGTAATCCCGGCGGGCTTTTCAGCAAAGTTGGGCTGGTACGACTGCGGGCAATAGGGAGATCAAATTGGAAATAGATGGAGCACTCTGGGATCCGGCACGGGTTGCGCAGGAGATTACCGAAGGGGCCATCTTTCGCGTGTTGGGAGAAGAGGCACGGGCGGCGCTACTGGCCTTGGACGTTATCCCCGCAAGAGTAATCACGGCGTTGACGGACCCGAAGCCGCTGGACATCACCATGCCGGTGCTGGATGCCGTGCTGGCAGCGCAATATTTCGAGGTGATCGAGGCGTTGCAACCACCGCGCACCATGACGGTGTTCGAGCCGTGCGTGGGCGCGTCGTGTCCCGTCATCCTCGCGACGGAGGCCTATGGCGGCGGGCAAGCGAACTACACGACGATCAACCTGAATCGGAAGCTGCGTGAACAGTTGCACCGGAAGATTGCGCACCTCAAATCGGATATCCGCGTCATTGAAGACAACGCGCAAAACGTCTCCGAGTACCTCGCGCCGGGCAGCGTCGATATCGCGTGCTTTCACCACGCGGTGAACGACATCCTGCAAACGGCGGTATCGGAACCGCGCGGCATGAACACGACGGATATCGACTGGTTTCCCAACGAACGGCAGATGATCGAATGGCTCGCGGAGGACGCCCGCGCAGGCCGCCTCGAGCAGCGCGGCAAACCGGAGCTGATGCAAATCGTCGGAGATGTCGTGAAGCTCGTGCGGCCAGGCGGCTATCTCCTCTTTGACCACTTCAATTGGTGTCGCTTCATCGGTGTTGATTGGTTTCCCTGGGACCTCTTCTACAACCTCATCCCCATGACCCGCCAATGGATCGCCGAGAGCGGGCTACCGGTTTCGGAAGTGCGGCTGAGGGCGTCGATCCGCAGTGGTGGATGATCTTGCGGGCGCGGCAGGCATAGGACGAGTTCTGTGGACGACATGGACGCTGTGGACGTTGTGGACATTGTGGATGCGGTTAATCAATCTGGGCAGAG
>JBAZRU010000104.1:0-13393 GCA_041662805.1 Candidatus Hydrogenedentales bacterium
ATACATTCTGTGTGCGGTCTCCGCCGACATCATTCGTCATTTTGAAGTCGCCGTCGTTGTCGATGGTGTAGTTAGCCCCCATATCCTTGAGGAGCTTCTCCACCCGCGGATCGCTCGCACCTTTCCTTGCGCCAACCTGAGCCACGGCGCACCACGTCACGACCACCCCCAGAAGCACAACCACGCCAGCGATTTTCCTAAGCATGCGGTCTTCCCCCTCTTATGTTCGACACGCGATCTCCCTCTGCCGCGTATCATTGCTCACTACGCGCGCCAGATGCCTACCTCGATTTCGCTTGCCAATGTGCGAACCATAGCGACGGCATCGGGCGGGAACTTCCATTGTTCGACGTTGCGGTCGGAGATGAGGTTTAGCATTTGCGGGAGCACGAGCATTTCGGCGGCCATCTCGCTGGTGAGGGAGCGGGCGACGTAGGTCTCTTCGTCGAAGGTGTCGAAGAAACTGCTCAGGCCGCGTTCGGCGTCGCCGCCGACCGCCGCGAAATCTTGGCCGTAGATGTGCATCGCGCCGCTGTAGTCGGCGTAGCTGCCGACGCGCACTTGCTTGCCCGCGCGTTCTTCGATGCGGCGCGCCAGCACCTGTTGGAGGAACGTCAGGGCGATCACGTTGTCGGGCCAGGCTTTGTACAGATCGCGCGACCGCCACATGGTGTTCATGTTCAACACGAGGTTTCCGTCGGCGTCTTCGGGACAGCGCAACTGCACTTCGCGCAGGCAGGGCACGTCTTCTTTCAGGAAGACGTCGAGGTCAGGCACGGCCGTCGTGGCGACGGCGCGGCGCGAATGCGGCGTTTTCGCCACGCGTTCCACGGCGAGCGCCATTTGATCGACGGTGGAGCCGTCGGTGGCGGGATGCGCGAACATACGTTGGTGATAGGTGTAAGGCCATTCGAGCGCTTCGAAGTCGCCGGTGACCGCGGCGCGGAGTTTTTCCATGGGGACGACGTAGTGGTCTTTGACGCCCATGATCTCGGCGATGTAGACGCCGATTTCGCAGAACGAGAGTGGCGGAAAGCGCGGCTCCGCGAAGGGGTCTTTCACTTCGATCAGGACGCGTGCGTCGCGGCTTGGCGGATCGATGAATTCGCCGCGTTCGTTTTTGCGGTCGTACTCGGTGCGAATGGCGAGTCCGTGTTCCCAGACGGCTTTCATCGCGCGAAAGTGGGCCTGCGGAATTGTGTCGGCCTCGATGTGTAACGTTGGAATGCGGCCGGGTTCGCCTGTCGTTGCGCCCATGGAATTGCACCTCCCCCTGTCGATTGTGGCATTTCCCCTCGGGGATCAGTATTTCGGCGCAACGCGGCGAATGTCAATTGGGGCGGGGCAGTGGACTGAGTGGACGGAGTGGACGGGGTGGGGTTAATGATTAAGTCCCGGCCGGGGATACCGGCCGGGACCCAAATCGTCCCACTCAATGGCCCTAGAAGTCGGTGATATCCTCGTCAAGAGGAATCACTTGTTCCGGATTGGCCACGCGTGTACGCGCCGACGGCGCCGCTAGTGCGGTGCTCGCCGAAGGTCGTGAGCGGCGTTCGCCGCCGCTTGAAAAGTTGAGTGCTACGTGGCGGCGCGCATTGCCGCCATTGCGGTTGCTGATATTGGCGTCGTTTCGCAGGTCGGCATCCGCGGCGGCGCGCCCTTTGATGAGGGCCGTCAATGACGCCACCATTTCGTTGAGTTCGCGGGCCTGGGCGGAGAGCTCTTCGCCTGCCGAGGCGGCCTCTTCGGAGTTCGCGGCGGTGGTCTGCGTCACTTTGTCCATCTGGGCGACGGCCGTCGAGATCTGGTCGATGCCTTGCGCTTGTTCGTTGCTGCCGGCGGAGACTTCCGCCATGAGCGTGGCGACTTTGCCGACGACGTCGGCGATTTGCTCGAGGATGGCGGCGACTTCGTCGGAGGCGGCCACGCCGCGGTCGGAGTTCTTTTTGGATTCGTCGATCAACGCGGCGGTGTTTTTCGCGGCCTCCGCGCTGCGTTGGGCGAGGTTGCGCACTTCTTCGGCCACGACGGCGAAGCCTTTGCCTGCGTCGCCGGCGCGCGCCGCTTCGACGGCGGCGTTCAATGCGAGCAGATTCGTCTGGAACGCGATCTCGTCGATGGTCTTGATGATGCGGGCGGTTTCGTCCGAGGAGGTCTTGATCTGGGCGACCGCTTCCATCATGCCCTTCATGGCCGCGCGGCCCTTGTCGGCTCCGTTGCGCGCTTCGATGGTCATGGAGTTGGCTTTGTTCGCATTCTCGGCGTTCTGGCGCGTCATGGAAGTGAGTTCTTCAAGCGACGCGGAGGTCTCTTCCAGGGAGGACGCTTGCTCGCTCGCGCCTTCGGCCATGGACTGGCTGGCCTGGGCGACCTGGCCCGATGCACCGCTCACTTGCGCGGCGCCTTCGCGCAGGCTGCCGATGATTCCAGTGATGGACCCCGTGATGCTGCGCGTGATAACAAGGGCGAGCACGATGCCGATTGCGACCGAGATGCAGAAGCCGATGATGATTTGGGTAGACGCATCCGATACCGACGCATTTGCTACGCGCACCGTGTCGTCCATGCCGAGCTTGGCCGTGTCTTGCGCTTGTTTGAGGACTTGCGCGGCCACTGCGCCACGCGTGACTCCGAGGGCCGCCAGCTTCTTCATATCTTCGATGAGCGCCACCATGCCTGCCTTGTATTCCATCCCGGCGGCACGGGTCAATTCGATTTGCTTTAGATTGGCTTCCTGACGCGTCGTAGCCTTCAGCGTTTCGAACAGCTTGTCCGCATCGTCGAAGTTTTTGAGCACTGACTCAAGCGCGGTCACATCGTTGATCGCTTGACCTTTCCACACGGCGAGGCGGGTCGCATTCTGCAGGTCGATGATGTTGTTTACGACGGTGATCTTGTCCGCTCGTTCCACGAGCTTTTCCGGGGTGACCGCGGCGCCAACAGCGGCGGGCGCAGCTTCTACCACGGTCGCGGGTGCGGCTTCGGGCGCGGGCGCAGCTTCTGCCGCGGGCGCGGGAGCGGCAGCAGGCTGGGATTTGCCTGTGATCTCTTCTCGAAGCGACTTCTCCTGTCCGGCAAGATACGCGTAGCAATTGTCCATGTATTTCTTGGCGGTCTCAGACAGTTTGGTGCGCTCGGCCGTCATTGCTTCGATAGTAGCCTTGGTCTCCAACGCGAGCCTTTCGTATTCCAACGCGCTGGTTTCCGCGGCTGTGGCGGCATCCGTTAACTTTGCGAGGCGGGGCGAGCTGGCGCCCAGCGTTTTGGCGTTGCCGAGGAACGTCTTGACTTTTCCCAGTTCCGCCACACCCGTTTCCCAAAATGTCGGGTCGTGGCTCATCACGAACCCGCGCATGGCGTACATGGTGCTAAGCGCGGAGCGCTCCACGTCGTTTGCGACTTGTACCTCGGGGATATTCTCGGTCGTCAAATAGGTGATGTGCTGACGTACGTCCCCGATATTCCATACGGCCAGTCCGCCCAAGAACGCCATCAACAGCATCAATGTGCCGAAGCCGACACCGATCTTCTTGCCAAGCGTCATATTTGTAAACATATTCACTACTCCCCTTGCCCTAAAGCATTGTAAAACTGAAATCTGCTAAGCCAATCCCTAGTGTGTGTTACGCGTCCTAAGACGCCCGGCACGGAGACCGGGCGCTACTTTTCGGGTTTTTGCGCGGCGGACGGTATCGCTGTGATGGCCGCGCTCGAGAGGGTGCGTTCGAGGTCGAGGAGTTCGCAGACCTTGTCGCCGACTTTCGCGATTCCTTTGAGAAAATCGATCTCGACGGAATCGCCAAAGGAGGGGGCCTCTTCGATTTGGTTCTGCGCGATGGCGAGCACCTCGGAGACGGAGTCCACGATGATTCCCGTGGTGGTCGGCCTGCCGTCTTCGCGTTTGGTCTGGAGCACGATGATGCAGGTGCGCTCGGTGTCCGCGGTCGCTTCCAGCCCAAATTTCAGGCGCAGATCGACGACGGGAATCACTTTGCCGCGCAGGTTGATGACGCCGCGCACGTAGGACGGCGTGTTGGGCACGTGCGTTACGGGCAGGATTCCGATGATCTCTTGGACCGTCAGGATTTCCAGCCCGTAGGTTTCGTTGCCCAAGGTGAATGTCAGATACTTCCCCGCCGCATCCGACGTGCGGGCAGCGGTGGTTACCGTCTCGCTTAGACTCATTGTCTTGGCCTCCCTCTCGTCCCGAAATGAGGTTTCATCTTGTCTTGATTACCGGAGTCAGGCGCCCCAGCAGTGCCGGGCATCAACCGCGGACCGCTCTTCACAACCCGACTCTATGAGTTCTCCCGCCATCGCCGCGATCTTGCCGAAGTCGTCGTCGATGCACATCACGAGAGTTGGATGAAAGATGTGTGTTATTGAGTACATCTCGTACTCGATTTCGGGGAGGACGACAGCGACGTGCATTCCGCGAAGGAACATGCTGTGTATCGTGAGCTGCATGAGATGGGCTTTGTCGCGGACGCGGATGATGACCAAGGCAACGCCGGCCATGGGAGCGAGCAGGCGATTAAGCAGGGCTTTGTCGGAATCGAATCGGTCGATTCGATTCGCCACTGCCGCGAGCGATTCCCCGATACGGCGGCTTACTTCGTCCGGCTCCGAATCCAGAAGCAAGATTCTCGATTGCATGGTCCCCGTCCCCTGCGCGTGCCATTACTGCCTTTGCCCTTGGCCCGCGTGAAGAAGGTAAGAGCAATGTGCGTGCCCAGGCAGTGCGTTTTGGGTAAGGTGTTTTGCGAAAAGGGTTGTCGCCAATTGCGCGTGTGTTGTAAAGGGGGGATGGCGTCTTGTGAGGCGAGAATTCTTGTGGCGCAAGAAGGATAATTCTTGTGGCGCAAGAATTCTGGGGAGTGGTGGACGAGAGTGGACGAGGTGGACGAGATGGACGGAGTGGGACATAATGCTGTGGGCATTTGCAGGATCTCGCTCATGGGAGGCGCGTTATGAGTTCCATTTCCAGGCGTCGTTTTTTGGGACAGGGGGTTGCGTTCGCGGTGGGGTTTGGCGGCCTGGGGCTGGCGGAGGCCGGGGACTCCAAAAAGGCGGAGTCCAAGCCGTTGTTTGACGGCAAGACATTCTCCGGGTGGGAGGGGGATCTTGCAGTATTCCGCGTCGAGGACGGGGCAATCGTGGGCGGTTCGTTGAAGGCTCCCGTGGCGCGTAATGAGTTCCTGTGCACGGCCGAATCCTACGGCGACTTCGAGTTGACCCTGAAGGTGAAGCTGCTGGGCAAGGACGCGAACGCGGGCATTCAACTGCGCAGCAAGCGGATCTCGAATGACTTTGAGATGATCGGCTATCAGGCGGACATGGGGCAGAACTATTGGGGGTGCCTGTACGACGAGTCACGCCGGAAAAAGGTGCTGACCGGTCCGACGCCCGAAGTTATTCAGAAGACCGTGAAGCAGGAAGATTGGAACGATTACCGCATTCGGTGCGAGGGACGGCACATTCAATTGTGGCTGAACGGCACGCAGACCGTTGATTACACAGAGCCGGACGAGAGTATCGAGCAGAAGGGGCTCATCGCCCTCCAGATCCACGGCGGTCCGCCGAGCGAGGCGTGGTACAAGGACGTGCGGATACAGGGGTTATGAGGAGGGAGTTGGCGGGTTAGGCGAAGAGGCGCTTTCGGCGAAAGCGCCCTACCTTCAGGAACCCTAACCTTGTGAGGTCATTGACTGATTCCTGGGGTGGTGTTAGGCTCTCGCTTACCCCCCCCGGCGGCATACCTCCGGGACCGTTTCCAAGCGAATTGCCTTCGGGCAGCTACCTTCATCTCCAGGAGGAATCATGCGAAGAACCAGAGTGCTCTTTCGAGCGAGCCTGATGGCTGTCGCGCTATCGGGCGTTGTTTGGGGTCAAGGGTTGCCCGGCACAGGAACAGATGCGGGGAAGACCGTCATCTACCGGGACACGTGGGGCGTGCCACACATTTACGCGCCGACCGCCGAGGAGGGTTTCTATGCGATGGGCTGGGCGCAGGCGCAGGATCGGCCTGAAGACGTGCTGAAGAACTTCCTGCGCGGGATGGGCGAATTGGCGAGCGTGGAAGGCAAGGGCGCGGTCGATGAGGATCGCGTTGCGCACATGTGGCGTCTGTATGAAGACAGCAAAGCGAACTATGAGAAGAACCGGCCCGAGGTGCGATCGCATGTCGAGGCGTTTGTGCGCGGGATCAACGATTACTATGCGGAGCACCCGAAGGAACTGCCCGCGTGGTGGGGCGACCGGAAAGTGGACCCGTACATGGTGGGCGCATTTGGGCGGATGTTCCTGCAATCGTGGTCGTTCGACGATGGGTTCAGCGATCTGAAACGCGGCGGTATCGAGCCGGGCATGGATGAAACGCAGCGCGCATCGAATCAGTGGGCGGTGTCGCCCGCGCGCAGCGCCAACAAGGCGGCTATCTTGCTGATCGATCCACACCTGGGCTGGCTTGGCGTGTCGCGGTTCTGGGAGTTTCGCGTGCATGCGGGCGCGTGGGAAGGCAGCGGTTTCGCGTTGCCGGGCGTGCCGTACATTGCGCTGGGGCATAATGCAAACGTTTCGTGGGCGATGACCACGGGCGGACCCGATACGGCGGATGTATTTGCGCTGACCGTGAACAAAGACAATCCGATGCAGTACCACTATGACGGCGGGTTCAAAGACTTCACGGTGCGCAAGGTGACCATTCAAGTGAAGGATGGCGATCCGGTGGAACTGACGTTGCTCGATTCGCACCACGGTCCCGTCGTGGCGATTCGCGGGGGCAAAGCCTACGCCATCCATTCCTCGTATGGGGACGCCGTCAGCGGTAACGACGCGTGGTATGCATTCAACTTCGCGAAGGACTATCAGGGCGTCGTCGCGGGGCTGGCGACGCAGCAGCTCTTCCCGCAAAACGTGATGACCGCGGACACGTCCGGAAATATCTATTACCAGCACACAGGACGCGTGCCGATGCGCGCGGATGGATACGATTGGACCCGGCCCGTGGATGGATCGACGTCCGCGACGGAGTGGAAGGGGATTCATCCTTCGAGCGATCTGATCCAGATTGCGAATCCGCCGCAGGGGTACATGCAGTGCTGCAACGTGCCACCCGATGTGATCATGGTCGACAGTCCCTTCTCGTGGGAGAAGTCGAAGCCGTATATCTGGACGAACTCAGGCGACGACGAACCCCGCTATGGCATCAGCAACCAGCGCGGCGCGCGCGCGGTCGAGCTGCTGGCGGCGGACGATTCGGTCACGGTCGAAGAGGCGTTGGCGTATGCGAACGACATGAAACTGTACGGCGCGGGGCGTTGGGTGGAGGTGCTGAAGATTGCCGACGCGGCGAATGGAGCGGCGTTGGCGGGTAATGCCGACTACACAGCGGGTATCAAGGAAGTGCTGGCGTGGGACCTTCAACTCACGGCCGAGTCGAAGGGCGCGCTCAAGTATTACTATTGGCGCAAGCAACTGGTCGAGGATCATGGGCGGGAAGCCGTGGATGGGTTCGCGCAGACGATCAACAACTACCTTGAGTCGGTCGGAAAGCCGTCGCCCGCGCTGGAAGTCAACGAGAACGAGAAACAGCTTGCCGTGCAGTCATTCGTGAACGCGATGGCCAAGATGCGCGCGGACCTCGGGGGTATCGACAAGATGTATGGCGACGTGTTCCGGGTGGGGCGCGACGAGAAGTCGTGGCCGGTGGGCGGTGGCGGCGACGGCGAGCTCGACATGACCACGTTGCAGAATGTGAAGTTCCACGGCGAGAAGCCGGATCACACACGTTGGGGACGGGCGGGCCAGACGTCGACGCAGATCGTGGTCATGACGAAGCCGGTGAAGAGCTGGACCTATGTGCCTCACGGGCAGAGCGACCGGCCCGATTCGCCGCATTACACCGACCAAGCGGAGAAGGCTTTCAGTCCGTGCGTGATGAAGTCCTCGTGGTGGACTCCGCAGGAGCTCAATGGACATACGGAAGCGCGCGTCGTGTTGGAGAACGCGAAGTAGGGGTGACCGCAAACGACAACGCCGGGGAAGCGCAGTGAGCGTTTCCCCGGCGTTTCTTATTGATCACGCGCCGTATGGCTTTAGAAGTCGTCGCTATACCGGTACGCGTCGATGACGGCTTGCTCGCCTTCTTTGCCGGGTTTTGAATTTCCGTGTTCCATGCCCATCACGCCGGTGAATCCTTTTTCGTGGATGTGCTTGAAGATGTTCCGGTAGTTCATTTCGCCGGTGGTCGGTTCTTTGCGGCCGGGGTTGTCGCCCATTTGGAAATAGGCCACTTCGCTCCATGCGCGGTCGATGTTGGGGATGATGTTTCCTTCGGTGATTTGCTGGTGGTACATGTCGAAGAGGATCTTGCAGGATGGGCTGTTGACCGCTTTGCAGATTTGGTAGCCCTGGGGGATCTTCGACAAGAACAGGCCGGGGTGATCGCGGTAGGGGTTTAACGGCTCGAGCACCATGATCAACCCCGCGGGTTCGAAGATCTCCGCGCAACGCTTGAGATTGTCGATGACGTACGCGGTCTGATAGTCCCATTCGCGGCCGACGCTGTAGCGGCCCGGCACGACGGTGCACCACGTTGCATTCACGCGCTTCGCGACTTCGACCGAGTCTTTGATCTCCTGCAACGACTTCTCGAAATCTCCGGGTTTGTCCGACGCAAAGGTCACGTTGTCGAAGTCGCCCGTGGCGACGAAGACGCCCATGGTCATGTTCAGGCGCGCCATCTCCTTCGCAATGCGCTCCTGGTCCTCGACCGAACGCCCTTTCATGCCATTGTCTTCCAGGGCCGTGAAGCCTTGGTCGGCCATGAACTTGAGTTGGTCGACGAGGTCTTCACCCGCGCTGGCTTTGAACATGCCGAAATGCGGCGCGTACTTCAGCTTGAAGGGTTTCGCGCCGGCCGATTCCGCCGCCGTGGCCGTCGCGCCTGCAACCGCCACCCCAGCCACGGCCATCCCCGTCTTCAGGAATCCTCTGCGATCCATACGAACCTCCCTTGTGGAATTGACACGACTCTGCACCGAGCGGCATGGCCGCAATTAATGCACACAGAACCTCGACCACCGATGCACGCCGATGAACTCCGATGAATATCATGCAAGCATTGAACTGCGGGGTACCGGTCGAAACGCGGACTTTGTGTTGTACAACGTTGGGTCTGCCTTGCAGTGGCGTTTGAAGACAGTAAACCATGGGTTGGGGCGGACACAACTTGGGCTCAGGGCGTATGTCCGTGGGGAGAAATGCAGAGAGGCGGACTGGAAAGTCCGCCCTCCGAGGGGTGCCCAGTATCGCAGGAACGAGGAGGGGCAAAACACCTGCCACGGTGGGCAGGCGCTACAAATTTCTCTGGTAGATGTGCGCGTTGGCGAGGGCGTTGATTTCGACGCAGCCGATGCACATTTTCTGCGTGGCTTTCATGAGCCCCATCATCAGGCAGAACAAGATAGCGTAGATGAGGAATCCGACAATTGCAGTGGCAATCACAAGGGCGCGATCATTGATGATCATCAGGATCCCTGGTAGGACCAAGAAGGACAGTTGCAGGATTGCGTAGAATTTTCTGCGGAAGTCCGCGCGTTCCGCGAGCGCCGCGCAACGATACGCCAAGCCCATACCCATAATCAGACCGCACAACATCCAAATATAGATGAGTTCCAGAATCGCGGTGAAGAGGTAGTGCAAGGTATAAACGATGGTCAGCCCCGTCACACCAGTGCCCGATGCTCCCTTGATCTGAATCAGGCTGAAGAGCGACAGGACGGCCAGCCATAGGGCCAACGTGCGAAGAGGCCTTACGTCGGGCGAGAGATCCGGGATCGCTTTGAGCGCCGACAGCATGAGCAACCATCCGACGATGTCGGGAAGAATGTCCAAGGTGACGCCATTGAAACCAATGCCGAAGTCGAGGAAGAAGAGAAAGGCCCAGAACATCGCGCCAAAGGCGTCGGCACAGCGGTTCGTGGAGATCACGCGTGCGCTGATGTGGTTCATTCCAAGCCGCGGCAATTCAGCCATACAGCCCCCCATTTTGGCGCCGGTGTCGAGCGCCTCGAAAACCAAGGCTATCGCGTAGGACTACAACACCCTATCGATACGGGGGTGGCCGGCGCAAGTTGGAGGGCAAGGCCCGCATGGACGGGCAACGGACGAGGGAGCGCAGGTGGGGCAGTTGCATTTTGGGGGAGGGGCCTATACTATACCCCCCTACAGTATTTGATAAGGATAGAGTAAGGCATGTCTCACACGATTCAACACAAGAAGAAGCTCTTGAACAGGGTGAGGCGCATTCGCGGGCAGGTGGATGCGGTCGCGAAAGCGCTGGAAAGCGAACAGGACTGTTATGGCGTGCTGCAAACGCTTGCGGCGTGCCGTGGGGCCATGAATGGCCTCATGTACGAAATCCTGGACGGGCATCTGCGTCATCACGTCCACGTACCGGGGCGAAAACTGACTGCGGAGCAGGAGCGCGCCACGGATGAATTGCTCGACGTCATTCGCTCGTATCTCAAATAGGCGCACGCACGGAGATTGACTCATGGAATCTGCATTGACCTTGGTGTATTTCCCGACGGCGATGTTGCTTGGCGCGTTACATGCCCTTGAGCCTGGGCATGCCAAGACACTGACGGCGGCCTATTTGATCGGGATTAAGGGGACGAAGCGGGACGCGGTGTTGCTGGGCGTTTCCGTTGCGGCGACGCACAGCATCGTCGTGATTGCGTTGGCGGCGGTCGCATTGTGGGTGGGGCGCGAGGCGTTCGCGGGGCAGGCCATGTACGCGTTGCAGGTTGGCAGTGGGGCTATTGTGATTCTGTTGGGGGCGGGGATGCTTTGGAGGCGTTGGCCGAGGAAGGCGAAGGCTGGTAGGGGAAGACCGGGGGGGGAAGTGGACGGGGTGGACCGAGTGGACCGAGTGGACTGCTGCAATGGGGAGCACGGGCATGAGCATGGGCATGAGCATGGGCATGAGCATGAGCATGAGCATGGGGACGAGCATGGGGACGACCA
The DNA here is from genome assembly GCA_041662805.1 of Candidatus Hydrogenedentales bacterium. Taxonomy (GTDB): domain Bacteria; phylum Hydrogenedentota; class Hydrogenedentia; order Hydrogenedentales; family SLHB01; genus JAIBAQ01. The sequence goes on from JBAZRU010000104.1 coordinate 11,032, forward strand.
TGGGCATGACCATGACTGCTTGGACGAGGACGCGCATGCTCGGGAGCACGCGGCGACGTTACCGGAGTATGCGAAGCGCGGCGAACGGCCGGCGTTGCTGCAGATTTTGGCCTTTGGAGCGGCGGGAGGCATGATTCCGTGTCCGGCGTCTGTGTCGGTGATGCTCTTGGCATTGAGCATAGGACAAGCGGCCATGGGCATGCTGACCGTGCTCGGATTCAGCATTGGGTTGGCATTGGCGTTGGTGGGCGTTGGTGTCGCGGTTGTGTTGAGTATCAACGCGCTGGGCAAGAGCAGCCGTCTTGCTTGGGTGTCGCGCTACGCGCCCGCGATCAGTGCGGGTGTGGTTCTGCTTTCGGGCAGCATGGCTATCCTCTTCGCAAGCTTGGGCTCGTAGCGGCGTGCACGATAGTGCGGGCTCGCTCGGGGCCGTGCGTTGCATAGGACCGACCCGTCGGATCTGACCTATCCGTCCTATTCCTCGAACTCGCGACATGACCGCCAGAAGCGCTATGCGCCCGCGACGTCACCGGCGGTTACTTCCAGCGATTGCTCACCGCGTTGCGCGCGCCATCTCCGCAATCAAGCGCCCGAGCGCTTCGCGTTTCGCCAGAAGCACGTTGGGGTCGCGGGTGTACGATACGAGGTCGGGCACGAGGGCTTTTAGGTTGCCTTCCTTTGTCGCCTTTTCGATCAACGCTGCGTTGCCTCCCTTTTTCTTCAGGGCTTCAAGCAGATTCCAGTAGAGCACAAGGTAGTCGTAATCTTCGATGCCGTCGCGGATCGCTTCCAGGCGAATGGAACTCACGGGGCCTTTCGGACTGGGATACATGAGGAAGCCGTCGCCGTTGCAGGGGGTGACGTCCAGTTGATCGAACCAGGGGTTCTCACCCTGTTCGGTGAAGTTCGCGGCCCAGTAGTGCACGCCTTTGATTCCGAGCGCCCAGGTCTGCCAGAAAAGGATGCGGTGCTCGATGCTTGCGAAGTCGATGAAGAAGTTGGCGTAGGGGCGCGGGGGCGTATGATTGACGTACCACCACACTTCTTTGCCTTTGGCGATCTCGCCGAGCAGGACGGAGTTGTTGATGGTGTCGAACACGGGCACGTGGGCCGCCCAGATCGCGCACAGATCGTGGAATAGCGGCGCGGTGCCGAAGGTCGTGACGACGAGCGGCACATCTGGCGCGGTCGCTTTCCATTGGGTCATGCTTTCGATCAAGCGTGGCCATGCGGGGCGCAAAGGTTCGTCGGCGATCTGGCAAAAGGCTTTGCCTTTCAAACCCTGTTTCGCCACAAACGTGTTGGCCAGCGCCAACTGATCGGGCAGTTCCATCAACGACGGCGGGACCGACACGGTGCTCGCGCCGCCTTCAATCGCGGCGGCAAGCTTCGGCGCATACGCCTTCAGCGCAGCCGCGTAGTCCGGGCTTTCGGCGGGCAATTGCACGAGCTCCCGCAAGGTCACGCGGTGTTGCAGGCCCATTTCGAGGTAAGCGTCGTCGAGCGCTTGCTGCGTGCCTTTGAAGCCGAGTGCTTTGCACCAGCCCATGGCATTACCGGAATCGAACCCAAAGTCGGTCTTCAATGCAGGCGTTGTGGGCAATTCGAAGTCCAGTACTTCGACGCGTAGAAACAGCTCGATGGGGTCGGCGTCGGTCGCGCTAAGCTCGATAGGCGCGACGTATTCGCCCGCGGGGGCTCCGGCGGGGACGTGCACGGTCACCCATAGCGGCTGGCATTGGCCGCCCTTGGCCACGAAGGGTTCGAACGGCGGCAGCGCATCCGGCCACATCCCCGTGGGGCCTTCGAAGTGCGAAGGAACGCGCACGGGATAGTACGCCACGGTGCTCACGCGCACGGTCGCTTCGGGGATGCGGGCTTTGGTGGCGTCGTTCACGAGGGCGCCGACGCGCGCCGTCACGTCGAACAGGTCGTGGCCCTCCGCGGGACGGACGACAATCTGAAACGATTCGCTCTCATTGCGGGCGAGCACGAGGCGCGCGGCGGGTTGCACTGCTCCCGCGGCCTGGACTTGGTCGTCGGGGAAGATCTTCTCAAGCGCGCTCTCGAACCAGACCGCGGTGGAACCGGGGGCCGCCAAGGCCCGCTTCAGCGTGCGTTTCCCGCGATTCAGGGCGAAGGGCGCATCCGTCCATGGTTCGAAGGACACGCCTTCCGCGGGCTTGCCCACGACGAATTGCGTGTCGATCCCGCCGTGGGGCGAGGCCGTGTCTTTGCCCAGCATGAAGTCTTTGCCGCCCACCGATAGGCGCGCCATGAACTCGTACACGCCCGAGCCCGGCGATTGCCATGGGAAGGTGCAGCGGATTACGGTGCCGGGTTCCAGGTCGAACTTCTTTGC
>JBAZRU010000104.1:13403-14335 GCA_041662805.1 Candidatus Hydrogenedentales bacterium
GAGCCGCCAGACGCGCTTGTTCGCCGCGCGCACGCTCGCCTGCATTTGCAGGCCCTTCATGCGCTTCGACGCCGAGACGTACACCTCGAGTTTACCGTCACGGTATTCGATTTGCGTGGCCAGTTCATCCGTCGCGAAATCGACGCGCGTGAGCCCGCTGATGAGGTTCACGCGGTATACGGTCTGCCACGTGTCGCCGGGGTTCATGAGCTTCGGGACAAACGCCGTCTGAATGGCCCCGAACTGTTTTTCATCGTTGCGCTCCGCCAGGAACGAATGCACCTGGTCCGCATTGAACACGCCGCAGAGCGATTCCTTCGCTTGCGGGTCGGTCACTGCGGCCCAATTCCGGGCCGCGAGGAGATAGCGGTCGTGGTCCGCGTTCAAGACCCCGTCCACGGAGGGGATGTCGATGCGGTCCGTCTTCTCGTATGCGCCGCCCGCGGTCACGTCGTTGCGCACCCACGGCGCGACCCATTGCGCCTCCGTGCCCTTGTGCTCGATCTTCCACGTCACGCGGATGGAGGCCTCGTCCGGCAAGGGTTCGACGGTGCGGGTGACGTGCAGGCCCTTGATGTTTGGGCCGTCGCAATCGTAGGAGTACTGAAGCACGGGGCGGTCTTGAACCGTGTCCACGACTTCCAGTTTCTCGTTGAGCCGCCGGTTGGGCGCGTAGAAGTTGCCGACCCCAAAGCCTTCCTGCAGGATTCCTTCGCCGCCGGCCATGTTCAGTTTCGTGGCGAGCGATTCGAAGCGCTCCACGAAGCCGCCCGCGCCGGGCGCCAGCCGTAGCGAGGTGAATTCGCCTTGGATTTCGACAACATCGTCCACTGGCGCAGCAAGCACGCACGGAAGGATCAGCAGGAACGCAGCAATCAACCTCACAACAAATACTCCTTGGTAGGGACTCCGCACCAAACCGGCAAATATTA
>JBAZRU010000105.1:0-14294 GCA_041662805.1 Candidatus Hydrogenedentales bacterium
CAGCACGGCAACGAGCATGCCGCCCAAGGACACCGCGAGCATCATGACCAGCGCCACGAACACAGTCTGGGTGATGATCGCGTTGGTCTCGTTCTGCAGCTCTTTGCCCAAGTCCTTGATACTCGCGTCGACTGCCGAACCCGAAGCGGCCATCTTCTCGTCGGTGGCTTGTTGCTTCTCGACGCCCGCATAGAACTGCTTCAAGCCCTCTTGGTATTCGCGAATGTCGTTCCGCAACGAATCGACGGTCTGGGTCATCTGTGCGTTTTGCGCGCCGCTCTGCGCCCAGGCGTCCAACCCTTTGCTCATCGCCTCCGCTTGCTGAAGCGCGGCGGTGGCCGATTCCTCCGTCAGGAACGCCGTGAGATATAGGGCGCGAACGCGCAGCAGAAAGAACTGTTCGACTACATTCGTGCTGAAACTGGTTTCTTGGTCGTAGCACTGGGCGAAGAGCGCCAAGTCGTTCGCGGTACGGGCGGCTTGGATTGCCGGGGCAATCGTCTTCTGGCGAATGTCGCCGATGGTCGCGGTGATGCTCCAGCCTGCTTTGCTCAGCCGTTGAAACGCCTTGTCCCGCGATTGACGCGCGGCTATCATCTCGTCGAACGCCGTCGCGTACCCCAACAGCGCCTCTTGGGCGCTTTCCACCCGTTGAAGCGCGGCGGGGGTGAGGCCCGGCGTCCCGCCGATTTGCTGAAATAGCGTGCCGAGAGCCGCATTGTTGTCTTTCCATTTTGTGGGCAGATCGACCTTCACGGTCGCATCGGACTCGACGCCGAGATCGATGGATTGGGCCATGATATCGCGTCGCAAGAATCCAGCCTTGCCCAGCAGGACTTGGCATTGGGTGCCTTGCTCGTTGAGTTCGACGATACCGGCGATGCGTTTGACTTGCCACCAGCCAGAGAAGCCTAGAACTATAGTGCCAAATATAATAATACTGACACCGGCCAGTATCCGTATTGTTAAACTGGACTTAGCAAACATAGTAACCCCCTTATTTTGAGCACTGCTTGGATTTAACCTAATCGACGACATGAACACAGAAGTGGTCTTGGTCGTGAAGTGGGCGGCACTTTTCTGAAGCTTCAATCTTTGACTCGGGGCTTGGCCTCCCGGCTGTCGCGGGCGGCTCCTACTCCGAGTTCGATCTCAGAGAATGAAAAGGCGTGAGAGTCGGAAGGTACGGATTGCCCGTTGAGGGTCTTCCCGCTTGGAACCAATCACCTCGGGTTTGGAGACGGCAAGTCCAACGTTTCCCGCCCGCCGCGGGTATCGCTTCTTGCCTCGTGAACCCCACTTCCCAAGAGGCGCATTGACCTCGGCCTCCGTCCTTCCGTGTCTCAGATGCAGGGGGGTACGAGAAGCGATCTACATTGTGAGATATCGCTGAATGCGCGATGGTTTGAAATGAAACACAGTTCCAACATGGTTCACACTCCCCGTTGTTCAGTCCTCTTCCCCGACTGCGAAGGGCCGTCTGAAGCCCTTCCTGGGGTGTAGTGTACGTTACTCCATGACTGCAGACCTTTGCTGCGATCGGCTGCGGACTCAGTCGAAAGCAACTGCGGTGAGGTATTCCTTGTGGTGTTCTTGTACTCCTCTAAGCGCCGAAAAGACTATTCGGCGAATTGCGTGCCCTATTTGCGGTGTCTATTTAACTTGCGTACAAATTATAGTCGAAATATTTATGAATTGCAAATCGATTAATGCTCTGCCTTTTGGGTCTCCATCTCGTATTGACACGGGCAACGGCGCATGGTATAGTTTCGTCCGGTTGACACCTCAGCGGAGGGGTCTGCCCTTTTGGGCGGTTTTGAGTTGGCGATTGGGTGTCCCAACTTCATCAGTGTCTTCGTAACTATCTTAAACCTAACAGTTTATTGGAGTCCCTTGGGCAAATACTCCCGAGAAGTGGTTACCCAGGTTCTCGCCGCGACCGACATTGTCGAAATTGTCGGCGGAGCCGTGGAACTCAAACCCTCCGGCCATCGATTGCTGGGCCTCTGTCCGTTTCACAACGAGAAGACTCCCTCGTTCAGTGTAAATCGCGAGCGGCAGCAGTACTACTGTTTCGGGTGCGAAAAGGGCGGAGATGCGCTGTCTTTTATCATGGAATTTGAAGGCCTGAGTTTTGCGGAGGCCCTGCAAAAGTTGGCCGACCGTGCGGGCGTTCAACTTCCGGCGCCGACGGAAAGGGAAAGCCGCGAGGATTTCGCCCGGCGCAACATCCTCCAATTGTATGCATTTGCGGCCCAAACCTATGGGGAACTGTTGAAGAACCCCCTGAAGGGCGGCCGAGGGCGCACGTACCTCAAGACCCGTTCGCTGAAGGAAGCCACTACCGCGAAGTTCGGCTTGGGGTACGCCCCGGACAGCTACACAACCTTGGTGGAGGCCGCGCGCACAAAGCAGATTAAGGACTATGTTCTTGAGAATTCGGGCCTTGCCAAGCGCGGCAACCAAGGGTTGTACGATCTTTTCCGCGAACGCCTGATGATACCGATTCGAGACGTGATGGGAAATATCGTTGCCTTTGGCGGACGCGACCTTACGGGGACGGCCCCAGGGAAGTACATTAACAGCCCTGAAAACCCGGTTTACCGGAAGAGTCGGGTGCTTTACGGCCTTTTCGAAGCGCGCGATGGCTTACGCCAAGCAAAGAAGGCCATCCTGGTCGAGGGCTATTTCGACCTAATGCGCTGTTTTGATGAAGGAATTACGAACGTGGTCGCAACATGCGGCACGGCCTTGACGACCGAGCAGTCCGCCTTGATTCGCCGGTACGTTCCGGAAGTTGTCGTGGTCTACGACGGCGATCCTGCGGGCATCCGCGCCGCGTTACGCGGCGTGGCCATTTTGACGGCGGCAGGCCTGACCGTACGCGCACTCGTGCTACCCGACGGGAAGGACCCGGACGACTTTATTCGCGATGCAGGCGCCGACGCATTCCGTTCGCTGGTTGAGCATGCGCTGGATTTCGTTACGTTCTACATCCGGCTGAATTCGGAGCGCCTGGATACGATTGAAGGCAGAACGACGGTTGCCCGCGAGGTCTTCACGATCGTGCAGAGTATCGACGACACCATGCGGGTCGATGAGTATTTGAAACTAGCCGCGCGCGAATTGCAGTTGGACGAGTGGAACGTTCGACGCGAGTTTGCCGGCCAGTTGCAGCAGCGCGACTCCGATCGCGCCGCCACCGAACAAAGGCATGCGCCGGAGCGCAAAGAAAAGCCGATCCACCTGGATGACCAGGCCTTTTTGGCAGCAATTCTCTCGGTCGAGCCATTACGGGACCGCGTGCGGGAAGGTCTGGAAGGCATCGACTTGGGTGGGGGGGCGCTTGCCGGCGTGCTCAGAGTGCTTTGCAGGACGAGTGGGGAAGTGACGGCCCAGGATTTTGAGGATGCCGCCTCCAAATCGTTGTTCGCGGCTGCGGCCAACCAGCCGTCGCTGGCGCCGGACAAGGCCGAAGCGCTGGTCGAAAAGCGCATTTGTAGTCTTAAGCGCGAGGTCTTGCAGGCGCAGGCCGCTCGTGTTCAGGAACAGATCCGAGAAGCAGAGCGTTCCAGGGATTCGGAACGTATAAGTCAATTGTTATCAACAAAAGTAGGCATTGATCGGGAAATCCAGAAGCTCGGTGCAGCGTAAACGGAGAACCTTAGCCGATTCGCGGGGATTGGAATAGGGAGTCCGGTGCGTTCCGCATACGTGGAATGTCACGGGCGTTGGACTGGAAATGATCGGCCACGCAACTCGAGTGGTGAGGGTGGAGTAGGAAAACGCTATGTCCAAGCAAGCTACGACGACGGTAAAAGATGAGCAGAAGAATGGCGCGCTGTCGCTCCAGAAGAAGCGCAGCGTGCTCTCCGAGGAGGGAAAGGCGCGTGCGCTCGAACTCGCAAAGAAGAAGGGCAAGCTCACTTACGACGACCTGAACGACATTCTTCCCGAGAACGCCACTTCCGAGGATATCGATGAGATGATGGTCATGCTGAGCGGCATGGATATCGACATCGTCGACGACCTGCGCGTGGACGCGGAGACACGGCAGATTCAGCAGCAGCGGGAACGCGATGCGCGTCGCGCGGAAGCCCGGCGCGAGGCCGCGCAAAGCCGTCTCGAACGGGCCGACGATCCGGTCCGCATGTACTTGCGCGAAATGGGCCGTGTGCCGTTGCTCACCAAAGATCAAGAGGTGGCGATCGCCAAGCGCATCGAGGCCGCGGAAAACGAATTGACCGAACTGTTGTTGAGCACGCCGTATACCCTCAAAGAAGTGCAGATGCTTGCCGCGCGCATCCTGGCGGGCCGTCTGAGCTTCGGGCAGATTACGGAGATTGAAGAGCCGAAAGAGCAGGAGAAGTTTCTCAAGCGCCTTCAATCGCTCATGGACCGAATGGCGGAATTCGAAGCCGTTATCGAAGACCAGGAGAAGCGCGCACGGCGCAACGGACTCAGCGAACGCAGCCGCGACAACATCCTGGCGCGGGTGGTCGAGTGCCGTCGCGAACAGGCCGACATCGTTCGCGAGTTCCGCCTGAAGAACAAAGAGATCCTCAAGATTGCCCGCAAGATTAAGAGTCTCAAGAGGCGCATTTCCGCGGCGCGCGACGAAATCGACCGCGTAGAGCGGGAAGTCGGATTCACGGCGGAGCAAGTCCACGGCATGTCCGTGCAACTTCGCCGATCCATGTCCGCTGCGCAGAAATTGGGCGTCGACCGCGATGCCGTGTTCGATGCGGAACGCCGCCTGCTGATGGCGCAACGCAAGATCGATCAAATCGAGAGCGATGCGCGTTTGGACACCGACGACATTACCGCGCTCATCGATACGGTGAAAGAGAAGGAAGAGAAGATCTACGCCGCGAAGATGGAGTTGGTTGAAGCCAACCTTCGCTTGGTTGTCAGCATCGGCAAGAAATACACGAACCGCGGTATGTCCTTCCTTGATCTCATTCAGGAAGGAAACATCGGCTTGATGAAAGCCGTCGATAAGTTCGAGTATCAACGCGGGTACAAGTTCAGCACCTATGCGACGTGGTGGATTCGCCAGGCCATTACGCGATCCATCGCCGACCAGGCCCGCACGATCCGTATCCCGGTGCACATGATTGAATCGATCAACAAGCTGGTCCGCACGAGCCGCCGTCTCGTTCAAGAGTATGGCCGCGAACCCAGCGCCGAGGAGATCGCGGAAGAGATGCAGATGTCCGCGGACAAGGTCCGCAGCATTCTCAAGATCGCGCAAGAGGCTATCAGCCTTGAAACACCGGTCGGCGACGACGGCGACAGCAACTTTGGCGATTTCATCGAAGACAAGAGCGCGGAATCGCCCGCCAACGCGACGGCATTCAGTGTGTTCCAGGAACGCCTTGACGAAGTGCTGGGCTCGCTGACGGAACGCGAAGAGAAGGTGCTGCGCCTGCGCTTCGGACTCGGCGACGGCTATCCGCGTACGCTCGAAGAAGTCGGCAGCGTGTTCAACGTCACCCGTGAACGCGTCCGCCAGATAGAGGCCAAGGCGCTCCGCAAAATGCGCCACCCGACGCGGGCCCGCGAGTTGAAGCCTTTCATCGATTGGACGCTCGGAAACAACTAAGCAGCGGCTCGTCGACTAAGGCGCAATTGCGAATTGAGTTTGCACCCCTAAGCATGTTTTGATATACGTGCACCCCGGCCACGCAACAACGGTCCGGGGTGCGGATCGTCTACCCCTCCGTGGGCCCGTAGCTCAGTGGTTAGAGCAGGTGACTCATAATCACTTGGTCGTAGGTTCGACCCCTACCGGGCCCACTTGCCTTTCACTCGTGCCAACGGGCAACACCTTGTCGACCTTTCGCTACGTTTCCTGTCCGTCGCGATCAATTCATCCGAAAGCCGATCCGTTTGTGTTCTCGTGCGGGCTGGACCATGAGTTCACGGACCGCACGCGGCCATGGGTCCGCGAGGTGGTCACAGTTTGTGACCAGTCTACGCCCGCACTCGCCCTTATGCCGTGTGCGTGGCGAGTTTGAGCGCTTTGCCTTGGTTGTGCAGGGGGACGATCTGGCCCGCGCGGAGCGCGAATTCGGCGTAGGTCTGGCCGTCCTCGTCGGCGAATTCGACCTCGTAGACACCGTCGTAAAGCAGCTCGACGACCGTGCCCACTTCTCCGGCCCGGAGTTTGCGCTCGGGAAGGTCTTCAAGCAGCGCGACGGTGTCTAAGAGTGCAATGGGCTTGCTCATGACAGTCACCTCCGTCTTATCACAAAACACGTGGTCAAGCGTGCGAAATCCTCATCGTGGCGGACAAACCACCCGCTCTGAATCCAGCCTATGCCACGTGACGTGCGCATCTCAAACCGGATGGTGAACCGGCGACCATATTCGTCTTGTTCGCCGGGCGTACAATCCTCCGCCGCCGCCGCGCGCAACAACACCTCTTTGAGCGTGTCGGCGTCGTTCTGGTTCAGTCCCAGAACAGAGGCAAATACACGGGCTTTGTCCCGCCCTTTCGGGCTTTGGGGATTGAGGCAGTAGTCGCGCAACTTGCGCATATCGACCACGGCCTTGTCTGGGTTCGGCAGCTTCATTCTTCAGCATTCACCTCTCTATCGAGCATACCACGAAGCGCCGCTCGTTCGCCTGCCGTCAGAACACGGAGCGTCGGCCTCCTGCAAGTAGTCGCCTGCAAGTCGTTCTGACTTGACGCCGAGTGACTCGCAATCACTTGGTCGTAGGTTCGACCCCTACCGGGTCCACCTGCAATTCAACTATTTCCAGACAGCGACTGATCATGAGTATCGTTGATATTGCTCGCGCACCTGCGACCTGCTCTTTGGTCTGGTGCGCCTCGTGTCTTTTCATAGAGTCGTCGGAGCAGGCACTAAGAACTGACCGGAAGGGTGTATTCGCTCAATAAGCTGAGATAGACGCGGTATTGCTCCATAGACACTCCAGGCGGAGTCTGATGGTCCACGCTGGGAATAAAGCCCCCATTTCTCATGAGGGGTACCAACCGTTCGAATTCCTTGCGCATGGCTGCCTCTCCGTGCGGCATAACCATCTTGTCGTAATGGCCGGTCAACGCGAATTCCGGGAACTGCAGCCTCAACTTCATGCCGTCCACCCCGGCTTGCCGTTCGAGCGGAAGCACGCCTTCTACGCCAACCTTCTGGAGCCAAGGGACCAGCATCGTGACATCACCATCCGTGTCGACAATCGTAAGGATGTCCATCTCTTTCACGCGCGCCAGCAGCCGCCGATAGTAGGGAGCAATGAACTCGTCGAACATCTCTTCGCCGATCATGGGGCCGTTGTTAAACGACATATCTTCGGCCACCGTCATAAACGTCGGCACGCACGCCTTCTCGATCTGGTCCAGCAGACCCAGGTTGAAACGCAGCAAGTCCTCGTTGATGCGATGAATCAATTCGGGATTCTCTACGAGCGCATACATCAGCTTCACAAACCCCATAAGCGTCCGCGGAAACCAGAAGAACCCCTCCAATGTTATCCACACCACTGCCTCGCCTTTGGCCTGCCGCGAGGCCCACGGCTTCATCGTTTCGATTGCCTCTGAATGATTCGGGTAAAGATGTGGTAAGAATCGAAGATAGTCGTCCATGTCGGACACGCCGCCATCGACGTGGTGCTGCACGGCCTTGATCGTCGGCTCGTTCGTGCTGAACCAAAACTGCTTGTACGGATCGAGGCCAAAGTACTCGTGAATCTCGAATACGTCGTCGAGGTTCTTCGGCAACCCTTCTCCGTGCCACCGCTCGATGGTCGCATCCCACCACATCGCCCATTCCCAGCGCGGCAACCGATCTACAGGCTGGAATCGCATTACGGAAAGAAATCGCTCAACGTGGTTCATACAGTCTCGGTACTCCTCGCCTGCGGGGCATCTGCGCAACATACGCCTTGCCCGCAAGCGTCCCCCTCGCATCAGTTCTTCCGGTTCGCCCGCAATTCCACCGCCCGCATCACGCGAAGCGGATAGTCAGTCTGGATCACGTCTATCCCCCAATCGATAGCCTCTTGATAGTCCTCGATACGCTCGTGCTTCCACATCGAATCGGAAAAGACCTTGATCCCCAACGCGTGGCAGCGGTCAATCAAGTCCTTCGAGAGAATCCCCCACGACGTGTCGAAGCCGTATGGATGTACGGTGTCGTGCAGCGACTGCACCTGCGTAGCGTCGCCCAGTGGACACAGCGCCCGGATCGAGGGGTCGCTCTCGTGTAGCTTGATCAGATAGTCCGGCGATTGGTAGACCACCGACTGTTCGATTACGCCGTTCTCTTTCAGGAACCGCGCAAGAGCGTCGGGTGCAATATCCTTCGCGTCCACGTACAACTTGATACGCCCCTTCATGACGTTTACCGCCTCTTCGAGCGATGGCACCTTAACATCCTTGAACGGCGCGCCAAACCACGCGCCCGCGTGCAAGCTCTGAATTTCCGCAGCACTCTTCTCAGCAATCGGCCCTTTGCCGTCCGTCGTGCGGTCGAGGTCGTCGTCATGGAGCAGGAAGAACTGGCCGTCACGCGTCGTACGCACATCGAGCTCGGCGTAATCCGCGCCCATGCGCACGGCCTTTTCATAGGAGGGTAACGTGTTCTCCGGCGCATACCGCGACGCACCGCGATGGAACGAAATCTCTATGGGCCGTGACGGCAACTGCCGGTACCGGTGCGCCAGAATCTCCTCGGATAGGTCTGTCTGCAACCAATCCACACCGTCCGCGAGCATGCGGTCCCACACTACGGGAGTATCGGCTTCGTCAAGAACCTTGGCCTGCACCTTCACGCCCTGTTGGTGGAACCATGTGCAAATGTCCGAGGTCACCTCATCGGCGTTTATTTCGACCGCGACGGGTTGCCATTGGGCCACCCACTCGTCCTTCCCATAGCTCGGGTGCCATTTCGGCATCGTGGGAATCTGCCCCTTCGACAACGCATGGACTTTGGCGAGGACATCCGGATCGTCAAACACGACGACCTGGCTGGCCATATCCGTAGCGAGGATGTCTTCAACAAGGCGGGCTGGGTCGATGGACTTGCAGTCCAGATACAGATTCACGCGCCCTTTGGCAAGCGTTAGGATCTCTCGTAACGTCAACAGGCGCGTACCTTCAAATTCCGGCGCGAACTTGACCCCGGCGTCCAACTGCTTGAGTTCTTCAACGGTCATGTCCTTGATGCGGCCGGTGCCGTTCGTGACTCCGTCCACGCTGCCGTTATGGCAGATGATGTGCTGACCGTCCTTTGTGAGCTGAAGGTCAATCTCCATCCATTCGAACCCGTCTTCCACGCATCGCTCCAATGCGGGCGCGGTGTTTTCGGGGGCCTGCATCATCGCCCCGCGATGCGCCATAACCTGAAATGTTCGAGGCGGATTAACCGGTTCGTACAGAGAAGGGCCAAACGCGGAGGAAGTCAGTAAGCCTGCGGAAATCAGACACAATATCAAGGGTCTGTGCGTTCGCATCGCGTCGCTCTCCGGGGTGGGGTTCTTGGTTTACTCCAGTTCGGCGCAACCCGTTGTTTGCAGTGTCACCGGCCCTAGAATACAAGACGGCGGAAGCGGATCGTCCTTGTGCCACAACCGCCATGTCGTAAACGTGAAACGGCCCGTGGGGCTGGGCTGATCCCCGTTCAACCAGGCTGGCCACTCTTTTAAGGTGCCGTTATCGTTACGAGGGCCGTCCTCCGGCAACTGCTCGTCTCCAATAAGCCGGTTGATCCACTGGTTCGCAACCTCAATCTCCAACGAATTCTGCCCCACTCGCAGGGCATCGGTTACGTCCGCACGATACGGTGCCTTCCAGTACGTGCCGAGGTCCGTGCCGTTCACTTTGATCCGCGCGATAACCTGCACCTTACCCAAGTCCAAGTAGATCCTGCGATTCTTGTCCATGAAACCGTCCGGCACGACGAATGATTTCGTATACGTCGCGACACCGGAGAAGTACCGGACGCCCGGATCGGCGTGCTCACTCAACGAAACGAGCGGGGCGACTGTGACCTTGTCCGGAGCGCCCCAGTTGGGCGGGAATTGGATTTCCCAAGCTCCCCTGAGTTCCAGCGGTTCCGTCACGTTCCGCACGGTGGCATGAAGGCGCTTCCCGTCGCCGGTCGTAGCCTCATAGAGCCCATTGGAACGAGCCTCGACTATGAAACGCCCCGAGCCCTCGACATGGATTTCAGCAGTACGCTCGGCCGTCGAAGGTTCGTACAGGATGATGTTCTCCGGGTCCGTGCCGGACGTGACAATCCGCTTGCCCTCAACGGTACACTCCAATTGCAGCGTCTTCACTACACCCGGCGCAGGGTCGTCTCCTTGAGCGAGTTGTGCCACCTGGAATTGCGATTCGCCGGTGTCCAAAAGATGCTGCAATTCCTCGCGCACATCGCGCGTGCGGCTGGGATCGTTCAAAATCCCGTACATCGCCTTCTCCACCGATACGGGCGCCGCGTCGCCGGTCAAGTGCACCGTGTCGTTGTCATCTCCGCAGACTGAAAATGACTTCTCTCCTATCGCGTACTCGATTGCCACCGTCTTCAACACGTTCATCGCGGGGTCTCCACCCTCCGCCAATCGCCGCACGGTGATCTCATACTGGCCCGAGTCCACGATTCGCTGGACCTCCTCGCGCACGTCGCGCGTGCGCTGCGCGTTTCCTTGCACACCGTAAACCGCCTTGCGCACGACGACTTTCGGCACGCTTTCCATCGCGGATAGCACGGGCTTTCCGTCGAGCGTCACCGTCGCGATGGATTCGTTCGATCCCGCGGGATCATGGAATACAACAAACACGGAACCGCTCGGCCCCAATTGAAGTGCAACACTCGTCATGCCGTCTTTCTCGCTGAATACCACCACGGACTCGGTACGGCCCGTGTCGGGCCACCACAGTTCCGGGCACTTTCCCGAGACGCGGAACGAGCAGACCGCCGACACATTTTGTGGACGCGGATTCGCCACAAAGTACAGGTCGCAATCGTCCGCTTTCCGGTGGATATAGTTCAGGCGCGAGCCCGCCGTGAAGTCCGGACGTATGCCCGCCTTTGCGAGAATCTCCTCGGGCGCAATTCCCCACACGACGCGCCCCTTTCCAAAGGCATGTTCCTTGACTGCAGTTCCATCGCAGTCGCCCCATACCACCGTTGCGATGCGTTGCACTTCGTCGTCGCATGCCGGATAGTCCGTCAAACTCGGCGACTTCTGCGGACGAGGGGCAGTCACTATAGCCCCTTGTTCCACCAGTTCGCGCACCTTACGCGCCAGCTCCGGCGTCATCGTGACCACATCGGGCAGCACCAGCAACCGGTACGTCAAACCATCGGACAACACGAGGTTCCCGTCGCGCACGCTCATGCGCGTGAGCACAACCTCAGCGCTGCAGTTGTCGTAGTCGTAATCGTTGCGGCGGTGCTCTTGCGTCCCTTGCGGCGCGGCTTCCGGTTGCACATAGCAGATGTCGGCGACGAAAAGACCCTGACGCAGCATGTGCTGGCAACGCCCAAGGTATTCGTGCCACGCGGGCGACAGCTCCCACCAGGTCTGCGTGCGCTCGTAATGCACGCCCCACGGCCCCATCGTCATCCCGGGCCGCCGGTCGCGCCACGGCTGCAACGCGTAACGATGAACCACAAGCCGGTTCACGCCCAGGCAGAACGCCTGATCGGCAAGCGGTTTGAGCGTGGCGGGGCTTTGCTGCCAGCGTTCCTTGTCATCCGCGGTGAAGGCCTCGGCCCCCAGAATCCGTTTCCCATACGTGTGTGCCGAAGAGGCCATGCCCTTGCATACACTTAACGCGCTGCCACCCACCCAGAACTCGCCCATCGGCTCGTCGGCCCGCCCCGCGTAGCGCAAGTCGTCGCACGGCCCGCCATAGGCTTCGATCGACAACCCCACGCCGTGCTCGGACGACAGCTCGCGCAAGTGGCTCGCATAGTTGTCGAGCAGCAAATCCGAAATCGTCAAGCGGAAATCCCAAAGGAATCGCTCGGAAATCGCCAGGCTTCCCACCACGCGCCCCGACAGCGTAGGCAAATACGGCACGAGGTCATACCCTCGGCGCTTCTGAAATTCGTCGCGCATGGCCGCGGTCCAGTTCTGCGCGCCGTTCTCCCAACTGTCGATGTGCGTCCTCACAAGCACCTTGCCCGCATCGGGTCCCACGTCCGCGATTAACTTACCCATCATGCCCGCGAACTGGGCCTCGATACCGGCCTTGCTCAGCTTGTCGCACTCCAGCCCGCGTCCACTCGCGGGCGCAGGGGCGTTCTCCGCGCCCGTGCTTGTGTGCCCGAATCGCATGACCGTCCATGCACCCGCGGGGGCGTCCCATGCGAGCTTGCCCTGCGCATCCATCTTGTCGCTGAGGTCGACAATGCGGGCGGGGTCGATGATCATCTCCGCAGGCACGTCGCCCGCGATGGCCGGAAGATTGAATCCCGTTTGATAGCACGCTTTGTGCGCAATGTCTTCGATTCGATAATCGCCGGGCGTTGGAAACGCCAGCACGCGGATATCGCGATAGAAACCCACAACAGTCTCCGGCTGCGGAAGCGTCCCCTCGAATCGCTTGCCGCCCTCCACCGCCGTTTCCGACCACACCACCTTCTGCATGGAAAGTTCGGGCGTAATCCACGGACCGCCGCTGCCGTTCCACCCGGCGTCGTCGTTCATATTCACTTCCAGCCCGAGCCGCCCGGCTTCAGCCACCACATGCTTGAACAGGTCGCGCCACTCCGGACTCATGAAATCCACCGGACCAACCGGAATCCCTTGATCGACTTCCATAATCAGAACCCCGCCGATCCCCGCGCGCTTCATCGCCTCCAAGTCCGCCGTGATGCCTTCTCGCGTGATGTTTCCATTCAGCCAGAACCAATACACCCACGGCCGGGCCGAATCCGGCGGTTGGACAAACGACGCCGCAAGTTGGCTGGACGCGGTATCTGCGTGGACCGAGTTGGCGAAAACCGCCGAGGCGCATAGTAGGGTGATAAACAAGCTGCGCATAACCACTCCCTTTCTGCCGAAGGTCGTTCACGAATGCGGGTCTTCTATCCCATCGCTGCGACGGAATGGAAGGATATACCATTCAGCGAATGTATCGGAAAACGGGCTAGGGCGACGGCAAGAGAGTCGTTGACTCCCCCCAATCGTTCGTTCATGATTCTCGCGCATTTGCGGCAGTGGCCTCGAGTGCTTCCCTATAGGAAACCTCAGTAGATAGTGCGAGGCAATAGAAGTCGTGATTCCGAAGATTATCGTGGCTATTCGCAAATTCCGTAGTCTGCTGCGACTGCTCCGGCAATATGTGGAAGAATGCCGCATTCGGCGGCGGACCGAAGGTTGGATATCGGTCCGAACGTACACGCGAGCTACACTCAACAACCTTTACGTCATAGCCCGTAACAATCTCTCTTCACAACGGAGGCAGTGTCCATGCTGCGGGTGGGAAGGTTTCGAGTTTCTTGCCTTTGCCTGGGGGGACGGTGTGGCGTGGACCTGTTTATGCCCCCGTTGTGGAAGTCAGGAGCGCCACCGCGTGTTGCACTTATTCCTAAACGATGTCCAACCGGTGAATCTTGCAGCTGGAGGGCGTGTGCTTCACATTGCGCCCGAGCCGCACGTAGCCGGTCTTATGGACTCGATTCCACACCTTCGCCGGCTTGCGATGGACCTGGAGCCGGACCGCTTGTTTCAGGATCGCGGACGGGCATTCCGCGGCGATCTGACACGCTTGCCGGTGCACGGCAATTCCGTGAGCGCTGTGTTTTGTATTCATGTGCTCGAGCACATTGACGATGATAGTCAGGCCCTCAGCGAAATACATCGTATCCTGCAACCTGGCGGCATGGCGCACATTATGGTGCCCATTGACATGAAGATGGCTGACACCATCGATTTTGGCGGACCTCATCCCCTTGTCTGCGGTCACTATCGTGGCTATGGCGCAGACTTCCTCGATAAGCTGCGCCTATTCAAGACGCAGTACTTCATTCCCAGCGAGATTTTCTCTCCCGAGGATATGGACCGATACAGGTTACGGGACGTTGATGTCGTCTTCTGCTGCGGCAAGGAAGCCAACTGCGAGGCCAGTGCCTCGTGAGACGCGAGCGACTGTCGGCGACGAGCAAAGGCGCGCACGAATTCTGAGGAGCTATTCAGTCAAGAAGATACACTCGCCAAGGTTGCGTGTGCAGTTTTCCCTCGGAGGCCTTGAACCTATCGCCGGTCATCAACTCCTTGCCTCGAGTGCCTGTGGGAACGTTCCAGTCGAAGGC
>JBAZRU010000106.1:0-14222 GCA_041662805.1 Candidatus Hydrogenedentales bacterium
TCTCGCCCTCGGTGATTTCCTCAAGCCCCGCAATCATGCGCAACGTCGTAGACTTCCCGCACCCCGACGGTCCCACAAGCACGACAAACTCTTTGTCTTGAATGACTAACGTGGCATCCG
Organism: Candidatus Hydrogenedentales bacterium; assembly: GCA_041662805.1. GTDB lineage: Bacteria > Hydrogenedentota > Hydrogenedentia > Hydrogenedentales > SLHB01 > JAIBAQ01. Next base: position 121 of record JBAZRU010000106.1, read on the forward strand.
TCACCGCGGGAACACCCCCCGGATACGACTTCCCAACGCCCTTCAGCTCAACCCGTGCCATAACGCGCTTTCCTTTATCAGAAATAGTGCTGACTGCTTGGGGCACGTACCGTGAATGCCCGCCAACCCCCTGTAATCACAACTTCGGATGATACTCGCGCCCCACACACGAGTCAAGCAATGACCGCGCGATGAGCGCGCTTCACACCTGCAGCTCTGCCTCATCCCCTGCGTCCACAAAGTCCAGGCGCTAGTTCTTCACCCACGCCCCCTTCCGCCGCGCGATCGCCAAAACCATCAACGCCGCAACCATCAACACGACCGTAGTCCATTTCGCCATGGGCACGCCTTCAGGCAACTCTCCTACGACCGTCACGGTCCGTGTCGCGCTGCCTACGTTGCCTGCAACGTCGGCGGCCTGGTAGGTCAGGTAATACGTCCCTGGCGCGTTGATGTTCACGGCGCCCGAAGTCGTGATGAGAGCACTCCTGTTGCCGCTCACCGCGTCGTTGGCGGTTGCGCCGGGTTCCAGATACGACTGCCCCACGTTGAGCGCGACCGTACTGCTGCCCAACAATGTCACCACCGGCGGCGTGGTGTCGCCTGCCTGTTGCACATAGACCTCTGCGCCGCTGCCTTGTGCGCCCGGTGCATTCACTTTCACCCACGCATTGCGCGTGGACTTCGTCTCGTTCGCGGCAAGGTTCACGGTCACGCTGGCGTTCCCTACCCCGCTGGATGTACCCGCGATGCTCGCGAATCCCGTCGAGTTTGAGAGAATCGTTGCGGTCCAGTTCAAGGTGCTGCCGCCTACGTTTGCGATGGCGATGCCCTTACTCGCCGGCGTTGGGCTCGCCGTCTGTTGGCTTGGCGTCACCCGCAGAATGGGCGGAACCACCGTCGGCGAGAGATACACGAATTGCGAGGGCAAGGTACTCACGCATCCCACCACCAGCGGGGTGCTGAACGGTGCATAGTCCGTCGTATCAATACTTATAGTGTACGTAGAGCTCTGCGCCAGCGCCGGGAACAACGCCGTGCCGGAACTGAGCGTGTCAAACGTCACATTCCCCGCAGTCGGACTGCTCAACTTCACAGGGATTCCCTTCAGAGCCAAACCGCCCATCACGTTGTACACGACCACCGTCAACGAGGGCCGTGGACCACAGGGCCCCATCGGCTGGAAGATACGCAGGTCGTAGTTTGTACCGATGCCCGCATTCCCCAGGAGATTGGTCACCTTCACGTAATACTTGCCGGGCGTCGTGAACGGCCAATCGATGATCCCGCCGCCGTACTCAACACCGGTGTCATCGGAGGCAATCTGCGAGGTCCCATCGGTGTCGTACAACTCCACCAGCGTGTCCGTGATATCGCTATCGCCGATGTGATAGGACTCGATAGTCACCACGTTAGTTCCCGAATCGATGTCGTCCTGCGTCACATCGAAGGCCACCCAATCCGCGTCGCCACCGTCGTGGAAGTTGTGCGTCTGCGGCAAGGTGTCTTCTGCTGCCACGCCCATCCATGTCGCGTCTGCGAAGGTGTCGTCGTCTTCGTATTGGTCAGGACCGTCAAGCCGGTTGACGGCCGTCTCTTTCGGCGCGGAGATGTTGCCGTTGGTGTCTGTGGCGTATACCGCAATACCAAAGGACCCAAAGGACGTAAAGGACCCAAAGGACGTTTCATAACGGCCCGGGGTGGTCTCTGTTAGATCGACGGCGGTGGTGTCGCCGTTGGGCAACACAATCACGGCGTACACGCGGTCGATGGTTCCCGTGGTCGTCACGTTGTCAACCCAAATCGTTGCGGTGTCCGTTGCCGTGAGATCTTGCGGCGGCACAATGCTGCCGATGATCGGGTCATCGCCCGCGAGCAGAATGCCCGTTCCGATGTAGTACCGTCGCGACATCGCGCCATCCGCGGTGCTGCTTGAAACACCGTCTCCGGTGTCGTCGAGTTGCGCCGTCTGGCCGTAGCCTGCGAACTTCATCGCGGCGCGCGCGTAGGACCACGCCTCGTAAACCGTCGCACCGTTCAGCACGCGGCCCCAGAAGAACTTACTGAAGCTGATGCTGCCGTTCTTCAGGAAGTTCGCGTTCTGCGTCGTGGTCGTGCTGGACAATACAATACGGTTGCCCGACGGCGGCAGGAGTTCCGCGAGGAAGGACCCCGACTGGCTACCGTCGTAGATGACCGTCACCTTGCCCGGCAGTGTCGCCTGCAACGTATCCAGCAGCCCGTCGAGCTGCGAAGCCGTCACCATTTCCGTGGGCGTAATGGCAAATCCGCTCGGGGTTCCCGGACCCGCGAGGTAGACCGTCACGTCCTGCGTGCTCGCGTTGAACGCAGGACTCAGCGCGTTCTGCAAATTGCTCCACGACGGCCCGTAGTCCACACCTGCAATCGTCACGGGGCTCATGAACGTGATGTCCGAATCGTCGTAGCCCTGGTAACGCATCGCCTCGTAGGCCGTCCGCACCGCCGTCTCATACGAGGGCCACAGCACATCGCTGCCCGAGCCGCCCGCGACGATCACCGCTTTGCGCTTCAGCGGATTCCCCACGCTCACCGTCGTCAGTTTCGGCGCGGACACGTTGCCGACGCGGTCCATCGCGTAGATGAGGATGCTGTAGGTCCCCGGCGTCGAGAAGTATTCGTAGGTGCCTTCGTAGCGGTTGCCCGTTGTTGGCAACAGGTCCACGGTCGGCAAGCCCGCGATGGGATTGTCCGATGATGACTGATCGAAGTCCGGTGGACGAATCACGCCCCACACCCGCGCGACGCCGTCCGTATCCGTGACGGGGTCGGCCCACAGCGCCGCCGTGCTCGTATTCGTGATGGACTGGTCCGCGCTCACGGCGACGATCACTGGGCCTTCCCAATACTGCCGCGTGCCATTGCCGATGAAGGTCGTTGCCGCGAGATCGCCATCCCCTTCGCCCGACACCCCGTCGCCGGTATCGTCGAGTTGCGGATGTTGATAGCCGAAGGTCTGCGACAATGCCTGATTGGCGATGTCGAAGGCTTCCGCAACGGAAACTCCGTTGAAGATCTGCGTCCAGAAATAATTCGAGAAGGACACGGTCCCGCGCGTCACGAAATACGCCGACTCGCCCGGAGACGTGGACGTCAAAACGACCCGCTTGCCCTCGTAGCCCGCGGGAGCCTTGAGGTCAGCCAGAAACGAACCCGACTCGCACGCATCATAGACAACGATGAGCTTGCCGGTGATAGCCTGCTGCAACGTGTCCAACCACGACGACAATTCCGATGACGACAACGTCTCCGACTCATTCAAGCGATACGTTCCCACGCCGCCGTGGTCTACGAGATACACGATGACATCTTCAACGGGCAGTCCGTTGACAGGGGAGGACGCCCACGTCGTCAATGCAGACTGCAGATTCGCCTTCGTGCAGTCCCCATCCACGTCGTCCGAGATGCCGTTGTTGTCCAAATCCAGTTGAATGTCCGAGGACAGGTAATGGGTAGTGTCCTTGGTGAATCCCTGATAGTTGAGCGTTCGATAGGCGAAGTTGGCGCAGCTTTCCGTGGCATCCCACAGGTTGTTTCCGGGAAAGGGGCCGCCTGCCGCAACAATTACGGAACGGCAGCCGCTCTGAATCGTCGCGGGAACAAGACGCTGCACGCGATGTAGCATTGAATCGGAAACATACATATCGCCGCCGGGACCGAAAGCGATGCCGTTCAGATACATGAACTGGTCGTACCCGCTACCCCTGTTTCCCCACGTGGCGACATGTTGCCCCATGGACGTGAACTTATTTATCAAGTGAGAATATGGCCACTGCTGACTGACAACATAAATGTTGTCGTGTGCGTCAATGCCGAGCGCGAATGAGTGGAGAGGCACCCCCACCCCTTGCCATTTGCGAAGAAATTGCCCCTCGGAATCGAACACCTGGACGCGCTCGTTACCCAAGTCCATGACATAGACATTGTTATTCGAGTCCACCACAACATCGAACGGATCGTAGAAGTAGCCATCGCTGCCTCCGCGATGCCCCCACGTCAACATGAACGTACCATCTGCTTGGAGCTTCTGGATGCGTTGGTTCATGTAGTCCGCAACGTAAATGTGTCCCTCGGAGTCGGTTGCCACGCCATGCGGATAATAGAACTCGCCCAAGCCGGATCCATACTGTCCGAACGAAGCCAGAAATGTCCCATCGGACTGAAAACGCTGAATCCGATTGTTCTCGCGGTCCGCGACCAGTATCGTTTGGTCGGGCGCCACGCAAACATCGTTTGGGTGGACCATCTTTCCCGGCTGGGTGCCATAGCCTCCCCACGATCCAAGTGGGGTGCCGGTCGGCGAAAGCTTCTGAATCCTGTGGTTCCAATGCTCGGCGACATAGACAGAGCCCGCGTTGTCTACGGCCAAACCGTACGGCATACTGAGCATTCCGGCCCCGGGACCATCGGCACCTATCGTCGGTCCGAGAGTTCCATCCGGCAAAATGGTCGCGATGTGCGATAGACCGTTGTCGACGACATGCACGACTCCCTGCTTGTCCACTGCAACTCCCCATGGCCACAGAATCGGACTCAGGGGGGCTGTTATGGCCCCATCGGGCCGAGGACTACCCCAAGAAGCCAACCACTGGCCCGAGGAGGACCACTTCTGCACTCGGCAGTTGCGGTCATCGCAGATGTAGAGATTGCCCGCGCCGTCAAGCGCCAGGCCCGTAGGTTCTGCGATCTGTCCATCTTGCTGGCCCCAGGATCCGTATACGCCGAGCACAGCGCCGTCGGACATTCTCACCTTGCGAATACTGGACGCATGGAACTGAATGCCGTAGAGGCAGTCGGCATCGGAATCAACCGCAAGAGCAATCGGCTCGGCAAACCCGCTCCACGAGCGCACATGGTTACCCTCGGAATCCAATTCCGTGATTCGCCCTCCGTATCGCTCCGCGACATAGAGATGGCCTTGCTCGTCGAGGGTAAGGTCGCTTGGAAAAGAAAAGCCGGGCCAAATATCCACAAGTTGGCCGTATTGAGTGAAGACCACAACAGTCCCATTGCCCGTGTCTCCGACGTACACGTGTCCGGCGTCGGCGGCGATTCCCTTGGGACCACTTTCAAACCAGCCTCCCCACGGAGGGAGACCAAATTCGCCGGCCTCAGTGCCATGCCGTCCCCAGGACATCAGGAATCGATGGTCGCTGCCGAATTTGGCGATGCTCGCACTCTCTTGATTGAGGACATACATGTTTCCGTCTGGGTCAAATGCAATACTTACGGGGAAATCGAAATACCAAGGCTGTTGCAGCGTGGGCCACATCCGCTCAAAGCGGTATTCCGATTCCTGCGACAATGCTTGCAGGCAAACAAGCACCAAGGAATGCAGAACAAGAAACCGGCGAGCGGCGGATTTGGGCGTCAGGCTCCATTGCACTAGCATCGCATCACCCCCTGAATTGGAGACTCCCTGTAGGGAAACGTGAACAAAGGCGAGACGCGCAAAGCGGCAACTCACAAACGCACCAACGACGGGTAGGATTCAGGATTCCCCACGGACGAAGCACCGTCGGAAAGCGCACGACTTCACGCCTTCTCAATCTTCGGCTGAGACTTCCCCCCGCAGCCGTTTTGGGGTGGGCACTGCGAATACATACTACACCCCACTCCCTCTTCAGCCAAGGGCTTTGTTTCCGGACAACAGTCGACTGAGCACCATTCCATACTGCAACCGTCTCCGCGCGAGGCGTTGCTCGCACGCAAGGACTGCCGCGCGCTCCCTGCAGTCTTCCTCGGTGGCGTAGCCATCCACCGCGACACGCCGCAGGTCACGAGATGCGATGATCAACCGAGTCTTCTGATTGCTGCTCAATGTTCGTTCCTCCACACGGTGCCTAATCTTGAAGCGGACCCACTGGGACAGAGAGCATTTGTCGTGCCACCTATCCCGAGGGCTGGGTAAGCCTCCCCCGCGCTGCCATAAGTCGTAGCGCTTCAAATACAAAACCGGCAGTATCTCCTCATCGACGTGAAGAATCGTTACCGCAGACAGCGCGCCGCCTATCCAACGATTGGATAGTTGCCGGTCCACATTGCCTTGCCATCGTCAACGTCCCGCGTGTTTGAACATCCCATCGGAGTTCATCGGCGTGCATCGGTGGTTGAGTCTCTTGGGTTGCGGCTCCACCGCGCCGCGTCATCCGTGGTTGCCTTACTGGTTGCGCGTCCCACAAGTTGCAGTCAGCGGGCCGGATCGGTAAAGTCCGCCAAATTCATCTACGCAGATGCCAGGAGCGAAGCCGATGTGCGATGACCATTCCAATGACCGCGTGTACCTTCCGAATTCGAAGACCTGCTTCGTATGCGGCGAGGAAAACTTCGCGGGATTGAAATTGCGGTTCTTTGTCGAAGGCGCTGCCGTGAAAGCGGTATTCAGCCCGATGCCCCATCACTGCGGCTATGCCAACGTGGTCCACGGGGGGATTGTAGCGGCGTTGCTCGACGAGACCATGGGCTGGGCGGCGAACCGCGCCATGGCGCGCATGACCTTGACGGGCGAGTTGACCGTGCGCTATTTGAAGCCCGTGCCCGGCGACCGCGAATCGGTCGTCAGCGCGGAGATCACGCGGCAGAGCAAGCGCATGGTCCACGTCGCGGCCGCGGTCGGCGACGGCAACGGCACAACCTATGCGCGCGCGGAGGGACGCTTCCTGCCCCTATCTGCTGAAGAGACCCGCGTGATTGACAGTCACCTGCTCTATCGCGGCGGCGAGGAACGCGTGTTTGCCTCGCTCTACGAGGGCGAGAACACGATTTAGTGCGGCAAGCGACAGAGAAAGACCGCATCGCTGCCTTTCGTGCCCACGAATACGCTGGCGGTCAGAACAACTGACTCTGCTTCACAGGGAATCCGAAGAGCCGGCTGGAAGCCGGCGGTACAAAATGAAACGGCGCTCTTTGAGCGCCGTTGAATCAGAAAACATCGAGCTGCACCGCCCGTGAATAGCTCCGCTATTTCTTCTCGATCTTCACCGTATCGCCGATATCGAGCACATGGCCCTTCGACCACCCGTTCCACTTGTAAAGGTCGCTCACGCCAACCCCGTACTTCTTCGCGATCGTCGTCGGGTTTTCGCCCTTGCTCACGGTGTGGACCGTTGCCGATGATGCCTCTTTGGCATCCTTCGCAGCCTTGGGCTCCGCGGCCGCCGGCGCGGTCTTCCCGCCCACGATGGACAGTTCCTGCCCAATCTTAAGCACCGAGCTCGATGTCAGGTTATTCCACGTGTAGAGGTCCTTGGTCTTCACCCCGTACTTCGCGGCGATGGTTGAAGGACTCTCACCCTTGGCGACCTTGTGAGTCCGCTTTTCGCCTGCATCGCTGGATGCCTCTTTTTCGGGCTGGATGCTTTTCGGAGCAACCGGCTCCTTCTCCGGGGTCTTCGATGCGACTTTCACCGGCTCTTCCGCCTGCTTCGGCTCTTCGGCCTTCTTCGGTTCCTCGGCGGGCGCAGAAACAGGTTCCGGCGCTACGGCTACACCGTTCAATGTCAATTCGTCGCCAACCCTCAACGTGGACTTCTTGGTCATGTTGTTCCACTTGAGCAAGTCGTCGAGACTGACTTTGTGCTTCGACGCGATGCCGCCCAGCGTGTCGCCCTTGGCAACCTTGTACGACTGCGTGGAAGCTGTCGCTTCCGATTTCGCCTCGACCGGCTCGGGCCTTACTGGCTCAGGCTTTGCCGGTTCGGCGGCAGGTGCCGACGCTTCCGGTTCGGTCGCGACTTCTTTCGCTGGCGCTTCCGGCGCATCCGCCTTCGGAGAACCACCGAATACGACCAAATCATCGCCAACGCGAATCATCGACTTCGTGGTGAGGCTATTCCACTTGAGAAGGTCGCTGGTCTTGACGCCATACTTCGCCGCTATGCCGGCCGGAGTATCGCCTTTCGCAACCTTATAAGTCTGCTTTTCACCCTCGGGGGCGGCATCCGCCGCAGCCTTCTCTTCGGCCGCAGGAGCGGTTTCTGCCGCCGGTTCCGTAGCGCTGTCCGCCTTGGCTTCCGGTTCTTCAGGCTTCTCACTCTTCTCCGGCGCAAACAGCACCAACTCGGCCCCTGCCTTGAGCGAGGAGTCCTTCTTGATGTTGTTCCACTCGCGCAACTTGCTCACGGACACGCCGTGCTTGGAGGCAATCGAACCCAGGGTATCACCCTTGGCTACCTTGTAAGACTTCTTCTCGGCCTTGGGCTCCTCGGCAGCAGCCTTCGACGATGCAGCCTCTTCGCCCGGCTTGGAGTACACAACCAACGACTGTCCAGGATGGATGGTGGATTTCGAACTGAGGCCATTCCATTTGCGAAGCTCGCTCAATGAGACCTTGTACTTGGACGCGATGCCACCCAACGAATCCCCTTTGGCAACTTTGTAAGTCTGCTTCTCGGGCTCCGCCGGCTTCGGCGTAAACGTGATGCTCTCCGAATTGACAACTTCGCTGCTCACGGCTGCGGCCGGCGCATCGCTTTCTGATTTGGCGCCGGCTTCGGAATAGATGACCAATTCGTCGCCGATCCGCAAGACGGAACGGGATGTGAGCTTGTTCCACTTCTGAATGTCGCTGACGGACACGCCATACTTCTGGGCGATGGACGCAGGGAATTCGCCGCGCGCAACCTTGTGGACGCGCTTGGTTTGGGAAGCATCCGCGGTGCTGTCGTCTCCGCGGGCGCGAACGCGCAGCTTCTGGTCTACCGAGATCCGCGACCGCTCGCTGAGGTCGTTCCATGCGCGCAACTGCTCGAGGGAAATATTGTAGTTCTTGGCGATGTCGAACAGCGTGTCGCCGCGTTTCACGGTATGGGTTCCGTCACCCTCGGCCGTCGAACGCGGCTTCTCAACCGCTTGCACAGCCCCCACCACGGGCGTGGCATCCGGGTCACCGGGAATGGTCAGCCTCTTCCCTACGGAAAGGCGCGAAGACGTGCGTATACGGTTGGCCTTCGCAAGCTCGCCGATATTCACGCCATACTTGTCGGCGATTCCACTCAGCGTTTCACCCCGGCGCACCGTGTGCCTCTTCGTGCTGCCTTCCGTGCGTGCAAGGATGTTGCGAACAGGCTCTTGCTTCGCCTTCGTAAGCGATGCCAGCACCAACTGCTCGGCCTCGGCGGGCACCTCAAGCCGGAACTCTCCGTTTGGAGGAGTCGCCCCGCGTATCAGTTCCGGGTTCAGACTCTTCAAGGTGCCGCTGGGAAGATTGCTGGCCCGCTCCAAAGCCGCCAATGAATAGGAACCGCTTATGGGAATCCGCGTCGTCGTTTCCAACACCTGAGGATCGCGGGTGAACCCGTATCGCTCGGGGCTCTTGCCAACGATGACACTTGCCAAAAGCTTGGGATAGAACTTCTTGGTCTCACGCTGCATGTGATTGGACGCGGGCGGGGTCTCGATCAGGTTCCAGAGGTCCGCGTCGCCGCCATTCATCGCGATAGCTCGCGCCATCCCGCCTTCGCCCATATTGTAGGAAGCTACGGCCACGGGCCACTTGCCCTGGAACTGGTCGCGCAGATCTTTCAAATAGGCGATTGCCGCGTCGGTCGCCTTCTCCCAGTCACGTCTCTCATCGATGTAGTTGTCGACCCGCAATCCATATCGCGTGCCCGTTCCCCGCATGAACTGCCACATCCCCGCCGCACCTGCCCGCGAGGTGACGTCGGGATGAAACTGGCTTTCCACCATTGCCAGCCAGACCAAATCGCGCGGCAACCCTGCCTCGACGAACTTCTTCTCGAGAATGGGCCGGTACTTGAAACTGCGATTCAGACCATTCTGGAAATTGCGGGGATAGAGTTTTTGGATTTCCTCGATCTCGGCAATGACATACTCATTAATTGGTATGCCCGCGAAAAGGTCTCCCGCCGCGGGATCCTCGGTAAGGTTGTCGTCCCAGCCTTGCGGAAGGCCCTTCTGGAACAACTCCGAGGTTTCGGAAGAGGAACTCAGGATACGCTCGAACTCGCTTCGGAGATTGTAGAAGACCTCCGAGTCCAGGTCGGCGTCGATCAACAGCTCAAGCATACGCGTGTATTGCCGCAGCGCGCCCTGGTGATCGCCCTCTTCCTGAGCTTTGTTGCCCAACTGGAAGGCCTCGTCCGCGGCTCGCAACAACTCCGTCGCGGACCGTTCCTCGGCCTTCTTTGGGACTTCTTGGGTTTGAACTTTCGTAAGCGGGATAGGCTCGAACTGATGAGCTACCGGCTTCTGTGGGGTTGTGGCACAACCTGCCGCCAACAGGATACCAAGGGCGCCCGCTGCGCAGGATAGCCTGCTCGTGTGTTTTAGCACTGGGCAGTCATCTCCCGTCCGCTGTCAGCCCGAAGGCTGTTTCTTCTCGCTTCCTCGGGCTTAGTGTAGTCCACGGGAGGCGTGGAGTCAACCCTTAAAAGCAACAATATCTTGTGAATCCCCGGAGCCAAGGCCCCATATTCGGTGGAATTCGCAGGCGTCTCTCCCCAAAGTGACGCTACTTCCACTGACCAATTAGACCGGCATTTTCTCCCCAGGTTTCGATTGATGGGATTCGACTTACGACGTTTCCGAGTCCGCTCGTGACGGTGGATATCGCGTTCATGCTAGACTCTCCGCCTCAGTCACTCATGAGGTGGGCCACGCATTCGAGGGGGAGAAGATCCATGACGTTACGGCTGGAGCGGAGGGAGTTCTTGGCGCTGAGTGCGGCGGGGGCGGCATCGACCCTGCTGGGGAGTTCGACCGAAAGCAACGCGCAGGAGCCGCCATCACTGTCCGTACCCGAGCCCATCTCGCTACACTCGGCCATGCCGGTCTACATGCCGGGCTCAACCCGCGTGCACGAGACCGCGCTGCGTGAATTGGCGCTGGCTTTCGGCGTCCCAGAGCCGGGCCAGCTCGACGTGCATCGGGAAGACGCCGCGCCCGCCGGCACCCTTTTCGCCGGACTCCTGGGCGAATCCAAGACCGCCCAAGATTTGGCGCGCTTGGGCCGGATCAACCTGCACAACGTCCCTCCCACGCGCGACGCCTACGAACTCGTCAACCACGGGGGCGCACTTTTCCTGCTCGGCAACACCCCCCGCGGCCTGCTGCATGCCGTTTACAAGGCACAGGAGTTGGCGCGTGAGGGCACGGCCATTGCCGGAGGAAAGGGGATCCGGGGCACCTTTCAAATCCGCGAGCGCTTCTTCCACCACCGCTTCAACGGATGGATTGGCGAACCCGCTGACTTTCGGTACATCAGCCACCTTGGCGCGAGCCATTGCCTGTTGGCGCACGACTGGCAAGGCAACCACCGGCACTTGCAGGGCTACGTCACCAGCCCGTTGTTCCCGGACGCCGTGGATGCGGCCGAGGTTGCGGAGAGCCATCAGGGCATGAAGATGATGATAGAGGCATGCCTCGACCATGCTTTGGAGCCGTGCTTGTGGATCACGGAGTTGCCTTGTCAGGGCGGGCCTTGGACTCCCGAGCCGACCCGGCAGAAGTTCCTCAGCCGGTTCCCCGAGGAAACCCTCAGCGACAGCGGCACCTATCAGGGCAAGGTGATATGCTTCAGTCACCCCAAGATTCAAGAGTTCTATCGCGACTTGCTCGCGCGGTTCTTCGCGGACTTCCCGGAGATCGGCACCTTCTTCCTCTTTGGCCTGGACGCCGACGGCGAGTTCTGCGACCCCGAGTCGTGTCCGCGCTGCAAGGGCATGAGTAAGTTCGACCAACGCGACCGCCTCATACGGTTCCTAATCGAAGAAGGTCAGAAGGTCCGCCCCGGGCTGCGCGTGCTGACGACCGGGTGGGGCTGGTCCAGCAACACCGAAGAATTCCTCGCACGCCAGAAGGCATTGCCTTCGTCGAGCGGACTGTTCCTCGCGGCGGAAACGGACGGCTGGCAAGCGGAGCGTCAGTCGCACGAACTCCTTTGGAAGGCGCGCGCCCTTTGCCGCGAGAAGGGCCAGACCTTCATCGGCTACGACGACCTCCATTGGGGCGACGACACGGTCCACGACATCAACGATATTCAGGACTACCCGCTTGGCGTCGGCGCGAAAATCCGCCGCTGGCACGAACTCGAAGTTGACGGCGTGTTCGATCACTGGGGCGGGTTCAACCACGACGTGTCGAGCAATTCGATCGCGTGCCGGGAATTCTTCCTGAATCCGCTCGCCGACCCGGAGGCGGTCTGCCGAGGCATCGCAGAGAGGCAATTCGGACGCGATGCGGGCGCGCACGTATTCGAGGCATGGAAAGCCTTGGAGCAGGCCCACGCGGTTCTGTCGATGGCATGCTCTTGGGCGCCATCCCAATGGCCGGGCTGGTATGGCGGACGCGAGTACGCCCCGACTGCCGAAGAATTCGCGAAACGCGGCCTCCAAGGCGGCGAGCCTCCGCGCCAAGCGACCGGCTTCACGTACAACGACCCCGGCCTCGCGAACCGGCTTCAGTCCGTCGCCGATGCATGGCAGCTTGCGTACCCTCACTACATCGAGGCCTCGGAACGGATGGAGCAGGCCATCGACAAAGCGATGAACGAGCCCCTGTTCTACGCGTTCTGGTGGACAGGCGAAACAAAGAGTCCGACACGGCGCGAACACATCCGGCGGCAACGGCTTTACATCGAGTCGATGGCATTCGTGGGAAGAGAAATCGGCGCGCACTTCGCGCTGAACGCCCTCTTCGAACGCGTGGGGCGCGACGCCGTTGCGTACAAGCAGCAAGCCCACGGGTTGTTGCTCGAAGACGCCAAGGCGTGCAGAAACGCCGCGGCGTTCTTCGAAAAGCTCAAGATAAACGGCGACGACCGAAGAAGCGACCGCGATTGGGCAGTCTTGTATCACGCCAAGGCGGAGGCTATTGACGCCTACGCGAAATAGACGAAACACTACTCCAAGAAGATCTACACGCGCTTCGCAATTCGTCGGCTGACGTCTTAGCGCGGCATAACCGCAACCAAGAGAGACTCAACCACCGATACACACCGAGCTTTGCGGAGAGTCGAAAACGTGCGAACGCTAGAGCGTGGAGGTACGCCACAACAAGAGAAGACCTCAAGCCATTTCCGACTCTCCGCGACTCCACTGCACTACTCACGTTCACAATTCGGAATTCCCGTTGCAATTTCGGCCTCAGTTCCTGTCATCAAATCTGTGCACATCCGCGAAATCTGTGGACAAATGCATTTGGGTCGCGGCTTTGGCCGCGCTGCGTTTCTCAGCGTTCTCCGCGACTCTGCGTTCAGCATCTGAAATCTCTCCCTCCCCCATTGCGCCTTTGCACCTTAGCGTCTTTGCGTTGACTTCCCCGGCCTCCCCCATCGCCGGGCCGCGCCGACGAACGCGAGCGCACCACCGGCAAGACCGATGGTGCGCTCAATCAATCGCGGAGCAAATCTACCGAATCAAATTACCGGACAACGATAATCTGGTCGTCTCCAGTCTTGCCTTGTCTGCCCGTGGCTCCCGTGTCGCCTGTGGCGCCCGTGTCGCCCGTGGCGCCTGTGCCGCCGGAGGCGCCTGTAACGCCCGTATTGCCTTTGTTACCGGTGGCTCCAGTATCGCCCGTGTTCCCCTGATTGCCGGTATTGCCTTTGAAGCCTTGATCGCCGGTGTTACCCTGGTTGCCGGTTGCGCCAGTCGCTCCGGGCGGCCCCGGAGGTCCGGCGGGGGGAATGCAAGACGCCAAACCGAATGCCAAAACAACCGCAAAAGATATCATCAATTTCTTCATCTCAGTTCTCCTGGAATCCTATTCCACGCACGTGATTTGGTTCCAGGCACATTGCCGGGAACATGTGGATCGACGGTTGTAGCCCGAAACGGCGCGGCATCTGCCATTGGCCGAGCTCAAAGCACTACACCACACCGACCGTATCCCCTACATTTAATCAGGACCCGGTAAAGCCCAGGCTAAGATCTTGAAGAGTATTGGTAAATATTGCTCATCAGTCTCATTGGCGGTATTGCACTCTTGCGGCCTTGCGTTGATATTCCCGGAGAATCCTACCGCCGAGGCGCGGCAAATCGGGAGACCGCGCCGCAGGGGGTCCCGCGTCGTTTTGACGGTTCAAGGGGGAGGTGTCCCGCCTG
>JBAZRU010000107.1:0-10871 GCA_041662805.1 Candidatus Hydrogenedentales bacterium
GGATTGTGTTGCGTCCCTTTATGGCGATAGTCGCGGTCACGTCATCGGATGCCGAGGGATTCACGACCTTGAGGATCACGTCGTCGGACTCGGAGTCCCACGTTGCGACGACATTGAGCGAATCCGGAGATTTGCATTCGACACGGACCGGCGCGAAGTTGTCGCGATACAGCTTCATCACGAGGTAATTCGGCGCGGCGAACGCGCGGCAGCCATCGTGATTGATGAATGCGTTGTTCCACTCGGAGGCATCGACATTGCGGATGAACAGCGCGGGACAGCTCATGGTAACGGCATCGCCGTTGCGCTCGAAGCCGTTCAAGACGAGTCCCGCATAGAGGCCCGTGCGCAAGCAAATCGACTGCTGGTTCCATTCCGTCACGGCGATCTTCATCTTAGGATTCTTGCTTGCGGCGATTAAGGCGGCTGTTTGTTCGAGGAACGCGGGATAGGCCACGCCGTCTTCCATCTCTCGCTCGAACGCGCCTTCCATATACTGATGAACGGAGAGGAAGTCCATGGATTCGGCGGCGTAATCGATTACTTCCTTGTTCCATTCGAGGTTGTGTCCCCCACTCCCGCACGCGAGGATTTTCACATTCGGGTCGCGGGCGCGCAACGCGTCGACAAAAGGCTTCATGCGTTCCGCGTAGGCCTTTGCGCCAAGCCTCCACGTTTCGTTGCCGATTTCCCAGTAGGTAACGTGGAAGGGCTCGGGGTGGCCATGCACCGCGCGAAGCGCCCCGAATTCGGTCTGTGAGTCGCCGTTGCAGTAGTCGAACCAGTCCAAAGCCTCTTGCACGTAGTCGCCGGCTTTTCCGGGATCGTCGTGTTGCCCGATATTGAGCACGATCACCGGTTCGCAGGAGAGGTCCTCGCACATCTCCAGGAACTCAAGGGTTCCGTAGCTATTCGGGTCGAGGCCCCCCCATGTGTAGTTCGGCTTTGTGATTCGGTCGGCGTGAGCGCCGATGCCGTCTTTCCAGCGATAGTGCTCCGCATAGCAGCCGCCAGGCCAGCGAATGAAGGTGGGGCGAATCCCTTTGACATATTCGTAGAGCGCGGGGCGATACGGCGTGTCGGAACGGTGCAAGGTGCACTGGTCAACATAGATATCGCCTGCGCCGTCGAGCGTGATGGCCAAGGTTGCGGCATCGCTCGACACATCCGGCACAAAGGTGAGCGGAAGTTCGGACCAAGCGTCGGCGGCAACGGGGAAGTTCTGCTCTTGCCATTCATCGCCAGCGCGCAGGCCGACGGTCAGGTCGCCCTTCCCTCGCAGCCAGACCGAGCCGATGTACTTCACGCCGGCCTCGACACAGATGCCATCCTGGGCGATGCCGCCGCCGGCCGCATCGGCGACGATATGTTGGGAGTAGGCGCTGTTGAGGGGACGGTCGTTCGACCATGTAGCGCGCACGGGGGCGCCGGAGGGTTCGAGACGCCAGTTCCGCGACAGTGTATTGGCGCCGGGCTCAATGCCTTTCATTTCGAAGAGCGCCGTTTCCCCCGCGACCACTCGTGCATGGCGATATCGGACATCCGTCGTCCAACTTCCGAGACCGACGCAGCCGTTCAGGTTCGTTGTGGTGTCGAATGAGGCAAGGATCGCGCCATCGAGCGAGCAGGTTACTTTCTTGCCCGACACGGCAACTTCTATTTGATACCAACGGCCGGTTTCGATACGGGTCTCCGTGCGCGTGCCTTCCACGAGCGAGCGTCCGCCGTCCACTTCATGCTCGACTCCGGAGTAGGCGTTCCCCCATCCCCCGAGGTTCCACCAGTAGAAGTTCTTGTCGTCTTTGGCGCGGAAGATAATTAGAAACCCCTCGGAACCTTTGTCTTTCCGCGCTTCGACGCTGAAGACATAGTCCGTCCATGCGGGGTCGCCTGTCGTGAGTTGAGCGTCCGCGCCACTGGCTTCACTGAGGAGTTCGTCGCCTTCAAAACGCCAGTTGCCTTTTGGTTGCCGCCATTCTGGACCGAGGGTTTGTGGGGCCTCTTCGAAACTCGGGCCGCGGACCACTTGCCCCCAGAGGCCATCCACGACCGACTCGTAGATGTGCTCCAGGAATTGGCCGTAGAGCAGGGGATCGACCCGCCCAACGCGTTTGAACGGGTCCACGGAGATGGTCTGGCCAATTGCGGAAAAGCAGAGCAGGTGTGCCAGTAACAAGGTGACCAAGGGTTTCACGATTACCGACTCCTCAGCGATCTTCTCACAATGCTACAAATCTTCCATTCGCCGGTCGGGACGGACGCCGTGCTTCGCGAGCAGTTCCTGGGCTTCGGCCAGTTTCTTTGGGGGAACGTCGTCGGTGCGGTGCGAGACGTAGCGGGCGGGCGCACCGGCCCACACCTCGTAGGGCCCGACATCTTTGGTGACGATGCTGCCGACGCCGATCACCGCACCCTCGCCGATGGTTACGCCGTAGTTGATGTAGGAGCGGCTGCCGATCCATGCGTTCGCGCCGATAATGACCGGTTTGATGATGTGCGGGGTAAAGCGCCAATGCTCCTTCGTGCCGTAGATGAGGTGGGTGCCGTCACGGATGATGACGTGTTCGGCCAAGGCGGCGTTTTCGCCGATTTCGACGTATCCACCCGATTCGATGATGCAGTACCAACTGACCATGCTTCGGTCTTTGAAGACGATTTTGCCGTCGTAGCGGGTGCGAAGGATGATGTGCTCACGCATGTGGACGTAGTCGCCGACTTCGACGTTTCCTTCGACTTCGATATCCGCACCGTAGAATCGGCACTTCTTGCCGACCTTGGTGAATTTTCGGGAGTTCTTCCAATAGCGATAACGTCTGACAAACGTGTTCATGAAACGTTCAAAGTCCTCTCTGTCTGCTGAGGCTCCTGTGCCCACAATTCGTTCAACAAGATGATGTCTCGTGAAGCAAGGCCGGATTATAACTCATCGTGTAGAAAAAGCGTCGTGTCAAGGAGTGGACGAAGTGGACGCGATGGACAACGTGGACAGCACGAGGTAAAGGGCGCAAATGAAGGGCACTTCCCCCATGGGACTCATAGGAGCTATGCGACCCATGGGGAAGATGAAATGGGGATGCTCAGAAACCAGCTATAGATGCCACGGCGAGCGCATGGTGCGTGTGAGACGCGCGTTTGCCTCGGGGTCGTCCTTGAATTGTTCCTTTGCGGCATTCCAGAGGAGGGGGCGTTTCATGCGAATGGCGATGTCGCTGATGTGGCAGAAGATGTCGCCTTGGACGGCATCGTCGATAGACGAGACCGTTTCCTTTCGGGTGCGAACACCGTTGATGAAGTCCTTTACGTGATGCGCGCTGCGTGGGAGATGGATTCCATTCGCGGGGATTTCGGATTTGAGCAGGTTTTCCGAGGACGCTTGGATCCGTTGGCGGTCGACGCATACCCATCCTTCGGAGCCTTCGAACGCGGTGCCGTGCTCGATGACTGTTCCGTAGCGGGATTTCAGTTCATCGGGGGCGGGTTGCGAGTAGTAGCGAATTTTGACGCCGCTATCGTAGTCCAGGGTGATGTCCCAAGCGGTCGCGGTATTGCAGAGGCCTTCGGTCGGAAACACGCCTTGGCCTTCGATTCGGACGTTAGTTTTCAGCAAATCGCCGCCGCCCCACAGGGCGATGTCGACGGGGTGAATGCCCCAGCCTGCGATGAAGCCCAAGGCATAGTCGGAGACAAACCACCACCACTTGTTCGAGTCGCGCTCCACGGTGTAAGGAACGAAGGGGGCTGGCCCCAGCCAGCGGTCGTAGTCCAGCGTTTCGGGAACGGGCGCGGGTTCGGTGGAGCCGCCCGCGGAACTGGCGGGCGACCAGACGTTTATGGCTTTGAGCTTTCCAATGGAGCCGTTGAGGACGAGTTCGCAGGCCTTCCGGAACTTCTCGTCGGAGCGCTGCTGCGTGCCGAACTGGAAGATGGCTTTGTTCTTGTGGACCTCCTTGCGTAACGTGATATCTTGCTCGACGGTCAGCCCCATCGGTTTTTCGAGGTAGACGTCTTTCCCTGCCCGGACGGCGGCCAACGCCAGGGGCACATGCCAATGGTCGCATGAGGCGATAATGCACGCATCGATATCATCTCGTGCGATCAGGTCCTCGAAGTTGTTGTAGGCGGCGCAATCCTTGTTGCCGTTGACATCATCGACAGCGGCCTTGGCCTGCTCGCGGCGGTCGCGCTTGACGTCGCACACGGCGAGCACGTGGGCTTCGGGCAAGCCGAGGGCCGAGCCCATCACGTAGCTGCCTCGGTCACCGACACCAATGCACCCTACGGCGATACGTTCGTTTGCGCCAATGGTCCGCTTTGCGGTTGAGGCGCAGGATGAGGTCATGACGGGAAGGGCGAGCGTCCCCGCAGCCAAGCCGGTCTTCAGAAACCCGCGACGAGAGATTGAGCGATCTGCGTTCATGACGACTTCCCCCCCGAGTAGACGTATTATTAGATTCAGGCTTGCCGGGAATCCCGGCCTGTTTCAATCGAGATATAACGGAGACTATTCTATACTTTTTCCAGTAGCGGCAGTAGCCGATCAAACTCTTCTTCGGTATTGTAGAAATGGGGCGAAAAACGAATGGCGGCAGTTCCGGCTCGGTCTTGTCTGTAGGATGCCACGACATGGTTTGCGTCTAGCGTGCGGGCGAGCGCCTTGAAATCCGAATTGGGGCGCGTAACCGTTACAATACCCGATTTCCAGAGTTTCGCGGGGGAATCCGAAAGCAGCTTCTCGTCTAGATATGGCTTAAACCCAACGCTCACTAACCTTTCCATAAGGGCATCGTGAAGGTGTATCAATCTTTTCGCTATGTCTTGTATGCCGCACTTTCGGAGTAAGTCCAAGGCTGCGCCCATGCCGATGATGCCGGGGAGATTCAGCATGCCGGGTTCGTAGCGGCGGGCGGTGTCTTCGAAATGGATGTTGTCTTGGGCGACAAACTGGGGGGAGACCACGTTCCAGCTTCCCAGCAGCGAAGGCCTCAGTTCTTCAAAGCGGGACTTCTTTACGTAGAAGATTCCCGCGGCAGCAGGTCCCAGAAGCCACTTGTGCGAATCGGCGCTCAGGAAGTCCACATGCTCGACCGAGGTCGGGAAGGCACCTAGAGTCTGAATGGCGTCGAGGGAGAACAGGATGCCCCGGTCGCGCAAATTCCTGCCTATCGTGTCCACGTCAATCCGGTAGCCGCTGAGGAAATTGCAGGAGGCCAAGGCGACGAGCCGCGTGAGCGGGGTCAAAGCGGCTTCGACGACTTCCCATGTGATCACCCCGTGGTGACGCGGCGCGAGGGCTACCGGCTCAACGCCCATTTCGGCGAGGTTGGTCCAGGGGTAGACGTTGGCAGGGTAATCATCCCGGTAATAGACGACTTGGTCTCCGGGTTCCCAGGCGATGCCGTTTGCCACAAGGCTGACGCCGAGCGAAGTTGGTCCCAGAAGGGCGATTTCCTCGGGAGTGCAACCAAGCAAGGCCGCGGCAGACTGACGGGCCGCTTGGACCTTCCCCCAGGACCAGGGGTTTTCCTGGGCGCCGACGGAGCCGTGGTCGCAGAATTCGCGCATGGCATCGGCGGCAACACGCGGCAAGGGCGCAACACCCGCGTGGGCAAGGAAGATGGTTTCGGAGACAACGGGGAATTCTTTGCGGCGGATGGCTTCGGATTGGATGATGTGTTCAATCGTCATGGCGAGAGGAGTATACGCGAGTCTTGGGCGACATCAAACTTCGCTAAGCTTTACTTCGCGTCCTTCGGCAAGACTCTTTTGAAGCGCGGCAAGAGTCTGTATGGGTTCGAGCATTTGTTCCGGAGTGAGCACCCACTTCCCGGTGCGCATGACATCCAGAATGATCTTCATTCCGTCGTAATAGGATGTGGAGGCTTCGCCAGTGAGTTCTTTCCACCCGTCCGTGCCGAACGCGACCGTGTGGAAGGCGTACTTGGCGTTTCCCATCAGGTTGAGCGTGACCAAAGCGCCGCTGGAAAACTTACAGACTGCCACGCAGTTGCGATTGTGCGTTACGGCCTGAACGCTTTCGCAACCATAGCCCCAGACCGCATTCATCATTTGGACGGCGTGAATGCCGTAGAAGAAGATGCCGTCGTACTCATCGTCGAGCTTCGCGGGTCCGGAACTGACGCCTGCGGTGAGCGTACCGGCGGTCTTCTTCAATTCATCAATGTAGGCAATTGTACTTTGAGCGAAGTACAGGGTGGAAAAGGAGGTGAAACCGACGCCCGATATTTGGGCTGTTTCGATGAGTTGCCGGGCATCGGGCACGCTGCTGGCGAGCGGTTTGTCCACAAAGGCCGGGATGCCTGCCTTCAGGAAGGGGAGGGTGTCCTGCAAGTGCTTGCTCCCGTGGCGCCACACGCAGAGCACGCCATCGACACTAGCGAGCATGTCTTCCAGGCGAGTGACGATGTTCGGAATCTTGCCCTTTTCGGCGACTTCCTTTGTGCGGACGGGGTCGGTGCCGTAGATGTGCGTGACCTGGGCATCGTCGATTCTCTGCCCGTTATAGCCTTCTTCGAGATTCGTCAGCTTGCTGAAGGCTTCGGCGTGGCTATTGTCGGAGCCGATGATTCCGAGCCGGAACATAGTCCCCCCAATCTGTCGTGCCAAGGCACGCGGCACACAATACACCCCCCTCGCCCTTTGCACAGCATTTGGCACCTGAGCATGCGAGGGAATGCAGAACTGCGGGCGAACAGGAATTCCTGAACGCTAGCTCTTAGACTTGGCTTTCGCCTTAGGCTTGGGCTTTGCGGCAGCCTTCTTGGCGGGCGCGGCGGCCGAGGAAAGTTTATAGAAGTACTTGCCTGCTTCCAGCATGTTTCCGAGATTGATCTTCACTTCGTCTGTGATCTCAATGCCGGTCTTGGCAACTTGCGCAAGGAGGCCTTCCCAGGCGGCATGGTCCCAGGTGCCTTTCTTGGCGTTGATAAAGGTCAGGCAAAGGTCAGTGACGGTCTTCATGGGGCTCGCAGCGGTTGGCATTGGTCAATTCTCCATTACCCGGTACCGTTTAGGAATGCTCCCCTAAAATCCACCAGTTTCCGGGATTTCCGCATGAAACCCGGTCTGTGTGCGCGAATTATACAGTCACTCTGCCAATAGGTCAACAATTGTCCGAAGGGCGATACTAATCGTGGGATTGGCGTAGATGGAAAAATGGAGGTTTGGGGAAAGGGCCTAAGCGACCTAGGGGACGCCAAGGGACCCTGTGGGCCTGAGGCGTCGAGAGAATTCTGGAAGATGAAGCGTGAGGCAGGTATTCTGCGCGTGACTATGGCAACTGTGTGGAGAAGAATTCGTTCTCATTGGACACGGACCGATACGTTGGTCATGGGCACCAACACGGCCGCGTGCGTTGTCTTCATTGCCAATTGTTGGTGGCAATCGGTAGGCGTTTGTTATGGCGCGTCCATTGCGCCCATCGCCATCCAGGTTCTGTGGTCCCTTCGGCACGCCGGTCCTCTGCGGCCGGCGCTCGTATTTGGCGGACTTGTTGCGCTGCTGTGGCCTTTTGGCGAAGGCTTCGTGACGCTTGCGGTGGGTTGGTGGGGAGAATATATCGCGCCGGGGCCGGTCGTGTGGAAGACTCCCGTGTATTGCATGCTCATTGGGTGGCTTGCGTCCACTCACATCTTCTACCTCGGACGACGCGTGCTGGATTTCGGATTCAGCATGGGATATGCTGTGGCCAATAGCGCCATCACGGCACTTATCGTGGGCATCCTTGGCGAGAACCTTTTCGTGTGGGCGGGGATGTGGCGGTATTACGCATCCGAAGCGGACTGGTTTTCCGTGCCTGCGTTCGTGCCCGTTGCGTATGCGGCGGGATATTGCGTGTTGCCGCTGATGCGGACTTGGCGGCTCATCCCGACGACGCTCGTATGGGCGGCAACCCTGCTAATTGCCAGTGTGGGCCTCGGGCTCGCTACGGGATTCTTCCCCCGATGACGAAAGGGGCATCTCCACGGGCAAGATGGATTTCGGAATGGGCGACCCTTGCGACTCGATATTCAACTCCATTGTTGTCGTGCCATCCGTTGGCGGAATGTCCGTGAGCATAGTGCAGAGGAAACCCTCGTCTTGATCGATATCGTCTGCGTAGGCCAAGCCTTCCGCATGCTTCGTCTGAAGAGAGACCTTGAGTAGCGTTGAGCTGATCCTTGTCAGGTCCACATTGTAGGCACCCCGTTCGGGGGCGTTTAATTCGAGCATAGAGACGTGAGAGTAGGCTTTGCCGAACGGAGTGTCGTGCGCAATCGATTCCGACAGGCACATGGGGGCCCATCCCACATAGCGCCAATTCGGCAGGACGCCGACGGGGGCTTCAGGACTCAACGATGCCTCTTTCTCGACCGCACTCTGGAAGGCCCGCACTTCTTTGCCTGCTCTGTGCCAATCCACGTTGGCCGAGATTTGCAGTGCGAAGAATGCCGCCGCGAGCAAGGTCGTGAGGCTCACCATGGGGAACCTCCATTTGGGATGCGCCATGATTCGGTAGAACAAGGCGACCAACGCGAGCGAGTAGAAGACATTTGCAGTGAGCAATTGGCCGCCGCCAACGAGGTGCACGGGATCGATGGCGCGCTGATCGGGGGCGATGCGAACCGCGGCCATTGCCAGAAGGCCGAAGAGAATGGCTGGGCGACGCGCGGCGCGGCAAGTCAGTGCGAGAAGCAAGACGGCAACCGCCGCGGCGAGCCACTGCGCCCACGGATTCGACCGGAAGAATGCAACGGTTTCCGGAAGATAGCCGATGGGATAGAAGAGGAAATAGAGTGAGGCCAACCGGCCGGGCAGCGCAGAAACGGATTCCAAGAGCGCGGCGCCATGAAGGCCAAAGCCAATGGTACTGAGAACGGCAAACAGGGCGACTCGTCCGAGGCTGCGGCGCTCGGTTGGAACGACAATCCACTCGTACGCAATCGCAACAATAACCAGCGCGCCGTTCTCGGGGAACAGCGCCACGGCGAGGATGAAGAACGTCAACGAAAGCACCAGGGAAACGGGGCTCGGTTTGGCCGCATTGCTCGCGTAGGAAACGAGAAAGAGCAGTGCGGCGAGCGTAGGCAGGATATCTACCATGCCCGTCAGGTTCAGCACGGATTCCGTGTGAACGGGATTGGACATGAAAAGGGTGGCAGTCAAGGTTCCCAGCCACCACGGGCCGCCGATCGCCAAATTGACGAAGCGATACATGCAGACCATGCATGCGTAGAGCAGGGCGATGTTCACGAGGTGATACCCGGCGGCGAACGAGCCAAAGGCGTCCACACAGGCAGAGACGAGGTGGCCTGACACTCCGGGGATGGATCCGGTTGGGTCCGCGAGAATGGCGTAGTCTCGTCCCAAAGGGTGCGCGCGGAGCGCCCACACGTAGACGATGAGCACGTACACGAGCATCATGACTGCGTCGAAACGTCCGTGGTACTTGAGACGCAGTGCAGCCAGCTTCGTCGGTTTTCTGGGTGGAGTAGACATAGCTGCGCAGAGTCTATCGGTAGTTCGCGCGAAGATCAACGATGCGATGGTGGGGGTTGCGGGGATGTGGACGTTTCGGCGAAACGTCCCTACCCTGAGATGCGGACGTTTCGGCGAAACGTTCCTACCTAAACGTTTAGGCGTAGTGTCATGAGCAATCACGGGAGAGGCAGAGGCTTGCGGTGTGGAAAAGCGTAGGTGTGCACTATAGAATCCGTGTTGGGCATCAGGGCAACATAGGATTTGGCACATGCGGCATTTGGTTCTTGTCGTTTTTGCGTTGAGCGTATTCCAGCAGGCGTTTGCGTTTGCCCCCACGAAGGACCAGGCAGCGGTCTCCGTGCGGTTCGAGTCTGCGGAGCGGAATGTGCTGCTCATCGAGGGGCAAACGTATGTCATGCGCGTCGACAATCGCGCGTATGTGACGTCGTTCAAGGTGGGCGATTTCGAGTTGTTCAACGAGTACACGCTGACGCCGACCTTGAACAAGGGCAGCATCCAAGGACCGGGCCGTTTCAACATCTATTCGTTCGGGACGCAGATGTATGAAGTGCATTTGCGCGATCTGCACCATGATCTCCTCAATGCCGACATGGAGATCGTGCTCTACTGCTATGCGAAACGCGTGTTTGTGAACGTCATCGTCCGTCCGCAAGAGAACAAAGGCGAGTTTGAGCTAGGGTGGATTGGGGGCATGAAGTTCGCGTTGGTGATGCCTCCGAGCGAAGAGCAGCTCGCGGTGCAAGTGGGGGGATTCAAGGGAGAAAAGCCGACGGCGCTGGCCGTCGTCATTTCGCCGCAGCATGCGGATGGCAAGCCGATCCCCAACACGATTCATCAACGCCCTGGGCGCATGGTGCAAACGGGACACGCTCGCTCTTCCGCAACCACGGAGCCATGGGTGGGTGGGATGGTGTTCCTTGCGGGCGATTCGTACGAGGATATGCTGCAGCTCGTGCGCAATGAAATGTACGCGAAGGCAATCGGCATCGACGCCAACGGTGGCGTGTTCAACGGGTACCAACGCCACAAGGGCTTCTACGAGGTCACGACGATTCACCGGGGTCCTCAAGGATTCGAGGATGCCTGGGTGAATCCCAACCAGCGTATTCGGGTGGATCTGACGGCATCGAAGAAGGCCACCATTCCGGAATGGAAGGATCCTGTAGAAGTCATCTGCAACGTCCGCAACACGTATGGAACCCTGGAAGCCGCAGTTCTCACGGACAAGGATGGGTATCCGCTACCCGTGCAGGTGCAGGTGAGCAAGAACTTCGACAGCGAGTTTGAAGAGGGAAAGGCCGAAGGCGATAAGGGATACGGCGAAGCGTATGTGCCGCTGCGCGTGTCGGCGGACACGCCGTTCGAGGGCCGCG
>JBAZRU010000107.1:10881-14121 GCA_041662805.1 Candidatus Hydrogenedentales bacterium
TGGGGTACGCATCCTCTCAAGCAGCTTTCGTCGATTCGTTTTTATCATCATTACTTTCACGCATCGCTTGGCCCGACCGAAACGTTCTGCTACGTGCCGTTCGAGTTTCCTCGCGACGATGACCGCAACTACATTTTTGCGGATGTGCGCGGCCTCACGAACACGATGTGGCCGGGGCAGCCGCAACACGACCATGTTTCGGTCTTGGGAGGGCTGCGGTACAAGAGCGGCGGCAAGTGGATCAACAATCTGTTGCAGGACACGCGCATTTATTTGACGTCGCCGAATCTTGCCAACTTCGCGCTCGACTATCTTTCGGAAGACAAGAAGATCAAGACGACCTTGGAGGTATTCGAGACTCCACAGGACGACGAAGCACGCAGTTACATCAAGATGATCGTGGACGTGCTTGAGCCGGTGGATATCGACGAGACGAGCGCGCACAACCTGCGATTTCTCAATGCGGGTGCGTACATTGTGAAGACGGTATGGCCGCATGTCGCCTACACGAACCAGATCGGCGAGACGACGATTGTGGATGTTCCTGCGCAAGACGCGTGGGTGCTGGAGGGCGTGCCTTTGGGTCGCGAGTGGCCCTTTGCGGCGGCGTATTCTCACAAGAACGGAAACATCGCGTTTTGCGTGAATCGTTTTGAAGGGGTATTGGGCGGGCAGAAGGTGGACTCATTTGGTTTGAGCAGCTACGGAGGGAAGGAGTGGACGGAGCTCTTTCTTACCGCGCCCGGTTCGCTCACGCGCTTAGAGAAGGGCGATCACGTCGAGGCGCATTTCTTCGTCATGCCGTATGGCAATGCTGACGTGGACTTCAAGCCCGCCGAAAGGCAGCGGGAGCTGTATGGAGAGAATCTCGCGGCGATTAGTGTAACGCACGGAACAGCAATGCCGGGGTATCCAAGGCGCATGAAAGCGGACCCGCGCGGCTTCGCCGAATTCACGTTGACCAGCGGCGACAATTGGACGCCGATACTTGTGGAGGGTTTCTCAAGCCATCGCGGCCCCATGCTCTGGGAAGAGCGTGGCGGGCAGTGGCTCTTTCACGACCAGCAGATCTACGGCAACGATTGGTATCAATCGTATGTGGACGAAGATAGTTCCATCGGTTTCGTGTTCGTGGTGAACGTGCGTCCGGGGCAGAGTCATCACTATGTGGTCATGACGGCACCTCATGCACGAAGCATCACACAGCGGAACGGATTTGTTACGATAACGGGAGGGCCGATGGACTTTCTCAGCCCTGTGAAATTTGACGATTTATCTTGCGCAGGTCTTGAAGGTACGGCGCTCTTTCGCTGCACGGGCGCCGCGGAGAGCGTGACATCGGAATGAGTGAAGGCATGTCGCACAGCGATCAGCAGGATCCCCAGCAGCGCATTCGCGAGCTGGAGTCACAGGTGAAGACCCTGTCGCTCCAGGTGGAGCAATTGCGAGCGGACCGGGAGGCCCAGTCAACCCGAGGCCGTCGCGCCGGCGACCCGCCTCCCGCTTATAAGCTGCCGACGGGGCGGTTTGTCATCGCAAGGATGATCTTGGTCGTCATGACGGCGATGGTGGGGTGCGCTGTTGTCCTGGCGCTGCGGGCCGAGTCGGCCA
Source organism: Candidatus Hydrogenedentales bacterium (assembly GCA_041662805.1). Lineage (GTDB taxonomy): Bacteria > Hydrogenedentota > Hydrogenedentia > Hydrogenedentales > SLHB01 > JAIBAQ01. The sequence goes on from JBAZRU010000107.1 coordinate 12,493, forward strand.
CGCTGCTCGATTCGGAGGATCCACTTAGAAGTCTTGCCGCCTTGAACGTCGATTTGCCGTTGCTCGGCTGCGCCCTTTTGGCAGGCTGTGCCCTCTTTGCGTATCTCATGGACAAGTGGACTGCGTTTATGTTGATTGCCTTGACGGACATCTACGTCACGTTTGGGCTCTTCTTTGTAAACCGGCCAGTCGATATCAAGCTTGACGAGCCCACGTGGACGTTGTTGTCATTCGCCCTCCTGACGCTCAGCTACCTATTGTTCAACGACCTCTGCATCCGCGATTCCCGCCGCTTCGGGAGGGGTAAGCGCCGGCATGCGCTACTGGCGGTCGCGAACGCGTGCGCGTTCTACGGCATTCTCGCGCACATGGTGGAACAAGATTTCCGAGCGTACTCCTGGGTCGTATATGGGAGCTTTGTTGTTGTAGCGATCTTGTTCGCGTGGCGCGCGGAGACGGTGGGCGCGCATCGCAACTATCTGGTGCGGCTGTTTCTGGCCAAGGCCGTCATCCTTCTCAACGTAACACTTCAGTTTGTCCTCTCGGGCGAGTGGCTTTTGGTGGCGCTGGCAATCGAGTGCCTGCTGCTCGCGATTGGCTACTACTGGTCGGGATTCGTGGTCTTCAAGGTCCTCAATTTGGTCATTCTCGTCGTGGCCACGGTGCTTTGCATAGACGCCGTCAAAACCAAGCAAGACTTCATGGCCGGAGAAATCTACCTCCGCACAAACTGGATTCTGGCCGCGTGCGTCTGCGTGCTGTTCCTGGCGATTGCATGGTATTACGAACGGCGCGTGCACGGGATGCGCCCAAGGCAGCGCGTGGTGAGTGGACACTGGTTTCTGGCGGACACTCTCTGGGATATTCCGCGCGCGCTAGTCTCGCTCTTTCACGCAGCGGCGGCTTCGCTCATCATCTTGGCGCTGCTAATCACCGACTTCGGCGAGTCCCCCACTCTCCCCTATCTCCTGGTCGTGCTCGGAGTGGCGCTGACGGTACTGGGAGCGGTGTTCAGGACACCGCAGATCGAGATAGGCGCGGTTCTCCTCGTTATCGCAGGACATGTGGGGTACTACTTCTTCCTAGGCGTGAACAAGGTAGGCTTTTCGGATCAGCCGCACTTCGCGATCTATACGATAGCGGTTGCGCTTTACACGTACTTCGCGGCCCACCGTTGGGAGCGCTTCACGGAGCGGTTCCGCGCCGTGAGCGCTGCTGAGCATTATCTGAGTGCGTCCATTCCTTACGTGGCGGCCACGATCATGCTCGCTACTCTCCAAAGCCGGTATTACATCATTCCTTCCGCTGTCATGGGACACTGCGGGCTTGGACTGAGTCTGATACTGCTCGGCGCGCTGCTGCGCTACACCTCGCTCAAGAGCGCCGGTCTGGTTGCATTGGGGGTGGGCGTGTATGTATTCGCAAATGCGCTGTTTACGCGTCAATTCGAGTTGATAGGGCATCGCTGGTTTTGGGGGTATACGTCGGGAATTGTGTTTGCGCTCTGCGCGTCGGAGCGGGTGATGTTCAAGAGTACTTCCCATCTGCGCGGGCTGTCGCCATTGGGACGTCAGGCACGCACGCTTCTGATCGGGTCGGCGGGCACAATCGCGTTCATCGCCGTAGACA